>DATFSG010000312.1:0-2852 GCA_035262765.1 Gaiellaceae bacterium
GCGATGTGCGGGCGCGCGTACGGGCCACGCCAGCTGTGGATGTGGCCGAACGCGCGCATCTCGGTCATGGGCGGCGAGCAGGCCGCGACCGTCCTCTCCATGGTCGGCGACGTCGACCAGGACGAGATCCGTGCGAAGTACGAGGCGGAAGGGAACCCCTACTACTCGACGGCGCGGCTCTGGGACGACGGCATCATCGACCCGCTCGACACGCGCCGCGTGCTCGCGCTCGGGCTCGCGGCCGCGCGCAATGCCCCGATCCCCGACACGACATTCGGCGTCTTCCGGATGTGAGAGGAGCGAGATGCACACGATCGAGTTGACCGACGAAGAGCTGAAGCTGCTGCGCAACGCCGTCCGTTCGTTCATGGACGACTTCGGCCACGAGGAGATGGACGTCGTCCGCGAGCTTCAGGCGCTGCTGGCGAAGCTGCCGGACGAGTGACCGCACGGATCCTGATCTGGAACCTGTTCGACTCGAAGACGACGCTCGACGAGCTGCGTGAGCATCTGCCGTCGCTGCCCGAGGGCGACGTCTGGATCTTCAACGAGGCGCAGGACCGCTTCGGGCTCATCTCGTTCGGCGAGGCGCTGCCGGACCTGGGCGGGATCCCGGAGCTGATCGGCGAAGAGCCCGCGGTCGCCGAAGAGTTCGACGTCGAGTGACGCGGGCTCGGGGGACGTGGCTCGGGGCCGGCGCGGCCTGCGTCCTGCTCGGGATCTCGTTCTACACACTCATCGCCTGGCTCGAGCACTCCCAGCTTTCGGACGTGCCTATCTACACGAACTACGCGGAGTCCGTGCGCCACGGGGCGCTGCCGTACCGCGACTTCGCCTTCGAGTATCCGCCGGCCGCCCTGCCTCCGATGCTGCTGGCGAGCTACCTGAGCTGGAGCTACGCGACCTCGTTCGCGGTGGTCATGGGAGTTTGCGGAGCCGCGTGCATCATGCTGGCTGCCTCGGCGCTGCGCGCGGTGGACGCCCCGCTGGTGCGCGCCTGGGCGGCGTTGCTCGCGATCGGCGTCGCGCCGATCGTCCTCGGCTCGCTCTTCGACACGCGCTACGACCTGTGGCCCACGTTGCTGGCGGTCGGCGCGCTCGCGGCTCTGGTCTGGGAGCGCCCCATCCTGAGCGGCGGCCTGCTCGGGCTCGGCTTCGCCGCGAAGCTCTGGCCGGCGGTTCTCGTGCCGATCGCGGTCGCCTACCTCTGGCGGCGGAACGGGCGGAGAAGCGCCCTGATCCACCTCACGACGTTCGCCGGCGTCGCGATCGCGTGCTTCCTGCCTTTCCTGATCCTCGCGCCGCACGGCCTGCGCGCGATGTTCTCCGACCAGCTCAGCCGGCCGCTCCAGGTGGAGAGCCTCGGCGCCGCCGTGCTGATGGCCGCGCAGCACCTCGGCCTGCGTCCACTCACGACCATCTCGACCCACGGCGCGCAGGCGCTGAGCGGACGCGGCGCCGGGCTCGCCGCGGATCTCTCGACCGTGTTCGAAGTCGTGGCCGTCGTGACGATCTGGATCGTCTTCGCCCGCCGCCGCGACCCGGACCGGGAGGCCGTGCTGCTCGCCGCTGCGGCCGCCGTCGCCGCTCTCGTCGCCTTCGACCGCGTGCTCTCGCCGCAGTACCTGATCTGGGTCGTCCCGTTCATCCCGCTCGTGCGCGGCACCCGCGGCTTCTACGCCAGCATGGCGCTCTTCATCGCGCTCGGCTTCACGCAGACCTACTTCCCCCGGCACTACTGGGGGCTCGCGAACACCTACCAGTCGCCGTATTCGTGGTATCTCCTCGCCCGCGACCTCGCGCTCGTCGCCATCGCGGTGATCCTTGGGGTGGCCCTCATCCGCGGACGAGATTCCGCAGCAGAAAGAGAAGGTTGGCCGGCCGTTCGGCAAGCCGGCGCATGAGGTAGCGGTACCACTCGGGCCCGTACGGCGTGGCCACGAGCACGTCGAAACCGCGGCGGACGAGGTCGAGTTGCAGGCGGGTCGCGATCCCGTAGAGCATCTGGAACTGGAAGCGCTCCCGCGGGATGCCGTGCTCGCGCGCGAACATGATCGTGTGCTCGATCAGCGTCTCGTCGTGGGTGGCGACCGCGGTGAACCCGTCGGCGGCGAGCGAGGTCTCCAGCAACCGGACGTAGGCGGCGTCGACGTCGCGCTTCCGCGGACACGCGATCTCGGGGGGCTCGAGATAGGCGCCCTTGACGAGGCGTAGATTCGGCGCGAGCGGGAGCAGCGCCGCGAGGTCCGCCTCGGTGCGGAAGAGGTACGACTGCAGGACCGCGCCGACGTTGTCATGGCCGCTCTCGCGCAGGCTGCGGTAGATGCGAAGCGTGGCATCGACGTGGCTCGACTCCTCCATGTCGATGCGGATGAAGTTCTCGCGCTGCGCGGCATGCTCGACGAGCTCAGCGAGGTTCCGCTGCGCAAGCTCCTCGTCGATCGAGAGGCCGAGATGGGTGAGCTTGAGCGCGACGTTCGTGCGCAGGCCCTCGGCCTGGATGCGATCGAGCACGGCCCGGTAGGCGGCGACGACCTCGCGCGTCTCGGCCTCGTCGCCCACGCCCTCGCCGAGCAGCGTCGTGTTCGTGCGGAGGCCCTGCTCGTTCAGCCGCCGCAGAACCGGGACCGCTGCGTCGAGGCTCTCGCCGGCGACGAAGCGCGCCGCGCCGAGCCGGAAGCCGTACTTCTGCACGAAGCGCTGCAGCCTCCGGCTGTCCGCGGCCGCGAGGATCAGGCTGCGGAGCGCGCTCACTTCTGCCAGTCGCGCACGATCCGCTCGACCTCCGTCCGCTCGGCGTCGGTCAAGCCGCGCAGCGGAGCGCAGACCTCCGGGCCGACGGGGACGCCGCG
>DATFSG010000313.1:0-5664 GCA_035262765.1 Gaiellaceae bacterium
TACGCCTCCTTGCCGACGAAGGCGAGCCACCCCGGGTTGAGCTCGCGGGCGATCGTCTCGAGGCGCTCGGCGGAGTCCGCGAAGTCCCCGCGCCGCAGGTCGCCGGAGCCGGGCGTCGTGCGGTATGCGGCGTTCGTGACGCCGATTCCCTCCTCGAGGAGGGCGAACTGCTCGGCCGGCTCGTAGAGGCGAGAGGTCAGCCGCGCGGCGTGGAGCAGCCGCCAGAAATCGTTGCGTGGGTTCGCGAAGTGCGCGCGTGCGGCAGCGGACACACGACCCGGGTTGATACCGACGAAGACGATCCGGAGACCGGGCGCCAGGACGTCGGGAACGTCGCTCGGCGTCGTGTCCCGTTCGGCCATGTCCCGTGTGCGAGCCACCTACTCCCCCATGGGGGGAGCGAGGCTCCCTTCGTGAACGGTAGGCGAGAGTGCGTGAAGCGGAGGTGGCAACTTCGCGCCGAAGGATTGGCGCGAGGCTACGCGGCCTCGGCGGCGGCCTCGGCGGCGTCGACCTCGGCCAGCAGCTCGTCGGTCCGGGACTCGATGCGCGCCTCGAACTCGCGTCGCAGGTCCTCACCCGACACGGCCGGCTCATACCGTGGACGCCGTGGCTCGATCTTGACCAGGGTCACCGTCGAATCCCAGCCGCCGTATAAGCGGACATAGCACTCGGTCTCCGACAGCGATCGCAGTCGCCGCACGTGCCGGAGGGTACGACCCGACCCGGACGGAGCCGGGCATCTGAGACCATGCGAGCCGTGGCCGTCAGGGCGAAGGAGTTGCGGTACGCGGTCGGCCTCACGACGGGCGGCGAGCTGACGGACGAAGACGGCGTCGCGCTCGAGGTGCCGGCGGAGTGGTCGCCCGAGCATCTGCTGCTCGCGGGGCTCGTCCGCTGCTCGGTCAAGAGCCTCCGCTTCCACGCGGAACGCAAGAGCGTCGAGCTCCGGTCGGCTTCCGGCAGCAGCCGCACGCTCGTGACGAAACGCGAGACGGACGACCGGTATGCGCTCGTCGAGACGGAGGTCGAGCTCGCCGTGGACCTCGAGCCAGAGCCGGAGCCCGACTCGCTCGCGGAGCTCCTCCAGCTGGCCGAGCGGGACTGCTTCATCGGCTCCTCCTTGACGGCGAAGCCGAGCTATCGCTGGATCGTCAACGGCCGTGCCGTCGCGTGAGCGGGACGCTGACTCCACCCCGGGAGGGGCTCGCCCGCGGCGAAGGCACCAACCTCGGCCGGCCCTGGCTCGTGATCGTCCTCAATGACGACCACAACACGTTCCAGGGCGTCGCGGCCGCGCTCTCGGCGGTGATTCCGGGGCTCTCGTACGACGGTGGGATGAAGCTGGCGAACCGGATCCACAACTCCGGCCAGGCCGTCGTCTGGTCGGGGCTTCGCGAGCAGGCCGAGCTCTACTGGGAGCAGCTGGGCGAGCGAGGGCTGACGATGGCGCCGCTCGAGCAGGGATGACCTTCGACCTCGAAGCGACCCGGGCGCGATTCCCGGCGCTCGACTCGGGCGTTGCGTTTCTCGACGCACCCGGCGGGACGCAGTGCCCGCAGGCCGTGATCGACGCGATCGGCACCTACCTGGTCGAGTCGAACGCCAACCTCGGCGGAGCCTTCGCGGCCAGCCGCCGTAGCGACGCGCTCGTCGAGCAAGCCCGCGCGACCGCCGCGCGCTTCCTCGGCTGCCGGGCGGAGGAGACGATCTTCGGCCAGAACATGACCACGCTCAACTTCGCCCTGACCCGTGCGCTCGGGCGGACGCTCGCCGCCGGAGACGAGATCCTCGTCACGCGACTCGACCACGACGCGAACATCGCGCCGTGGCTCGAGCTCGCGCGCGACCACGACCTCCGCGTCGACTTCGTCGACTTCCGCGAGGACACGAGCCTCGACCTCGAGGATCTCGAGCGGAAGCTGACCGAGCGCACCCGGGTCGTGGCGTTCCCGCTCGCGGCAAACGGGGTCGGCACGACGACGGACGCCGTACGGATCGTCGAGCTCGCGCACGGCGCGGGCGCACTCGCGTGGGCGGACGCGGTGCACTACGCGCCGCACGGGCCGATCGACGTCGCGGCTCTCCGCGTCGACGTCCTGCTCTGCTCGCCGTACAAGTTCTTCGGCCCGCATCTCGGGATCGCCTACGGAAGCGCAGAGCTGCTCGAGTCATGGCGGCCGTACAAGGTGCGGCCGGCGCCGGACGAGCCGGTCGGCGCCAGCTTCGAGACCGGCACGCTCGCGCACGAGTTGCTCGCCGGCTTCCTCGCCGCCGTCGAGTACATCGACGAGGTCGGCTGGGACGCAGTCCAGGAGCACGAGCGCGCGCTCGGGCAGCGCTTCCTCGACGGGCTCCCTGGCCGCTGCACGCTCTACGGGCTCGAGACCATGGACGGCCGTGTCCCGACCTTCGCGTTCCGGGTCGACGGGATGACGCCGCGCGCAGTGGCCGAGCGGCTTGACGCGCGCGAGATCGCGGTCTGGGACGGCGACTACTACGCATTCGAGGCCATGACACGGCTCGGGCTGCAGCCGGAGGGCGCCGCGCGCGTGGGATTCGTCCACTACAACACGTTCGAGGAGATCGACCGTCTCCTCGCCGCGCTCGCCGACCTCTAGCTAGGAGACGTTGTCCGCCTTCGCGGCCTCGGCCGCCGCGGCCCAGCGCGGGTCGTGGCGGCGAATCCGGTCCGGCTCGCGTCCGCGTCTCTCCGCGAGCTCGACCGTGAGCCGTTGGAAGAGAATGATGTCGACCACCGGATGCCGCGTCGGCAGCAGGTCGACCTCGCAGCCGAGCTTGCCGAGCGCGGCAGTAGCCCCGGCCGCCCGCTCGGCTCCCAAGCCCTCGCCGTCCAGGACGAACGCCCGCACCGACTCGTCGACCGCGGCCAGATAGCCGTGCAGGAGCTGCTCCGTCTCGTACGCCTCGGCCGCGACCCAGGCCCCCTCGCGCAGCTTCAAGACCGCCTCGTGCGCTGTCGGCAGATCCCGTCCCGAGCCCGCCACGAGGAAGCGCTCCTGCTCTCCGGCCTCCGGCAACGGCGCCGCGAGCGCCTCTTCGACCGCGCCGGGCAGCCACCCGATGTCCTCCCCATTCAGCGCAGCGATCGCGGCGACCGCGCATGTGTAGCTCGCAGTATGGCACCAGCTCTCCTCGATCTCCGGCGTGCAGACGACGACCTCGTCGCACAGCTCGGCGATCGGCCCGTCCGCGCGCCCGGTCACAAGCCAACGCGGGCCTTGCCACGCCTGCGCCGCCGCGAGCGTCAGCGGCGTCTCACCCTCGTGCGAGACGAGCACGAGCAGATCGGCGTCCCGTTCCGGACGGAGCACGAGCTCGAGCGCCTGCACGGCATCGCCCCCTGTCAGCGCGGCATGGAACGACGTGCCGCAGCCGGTGAAGAGGATCCGCGCCCCGTCGGGAAAGCGCCGGTCGGTGGGAACCTGCGCCAGCCACTCGGGCTGGGCGGCGATCGCGCGTCGCGTCTGTTCGCCATGCATGCGCAGTACGTCTATACGATCGCGCGGGGTGACGGTGTTCCAATGCGACACGCTCGACAACGGCCTGCGCGTCCTCACGGCCGACCTGCCGTACGCGCAGTCGGTCGCCGTGATCGTGATGCTCGCCGCGGGCTCCCGCTATGAGACCGAGGAGGCCAGCGGAATCGCGCACTTCTCCGAGCACATGTTCTTCAAGGGAACCGAGAGGCGGCCGAGCGCCAAGGAGATCGCCGGGGCGATCGACGCGATCGGCGGCGAGTTCAACGCCTTCACCGGCAAGGAGTACACCGTCTACTACGTCAAGTGCGCTGCCGCCGACCGCGACGTGGCGCTCGACGTCCTCGTCGACATGATCCGCAACGCCCGCTTCGAGCCGGAGGAGATCGAGCGCGAGAAGGGCGTGATTGTCGAGGAGATGAACATGTACTACGACACGCCGCGCGACTTCATCGGCGGCGTCTACGAGGAGCTCCTCTGGGGTCATCAGCCGCTCGGCCGCGACATCATCGGCACCAAGGAGACGGTCGGCAACGCGACGCGCGAGACGTTCATGGGCTACCTCGACCGCTGGTACAAGCCGTCGCGCATGGTGCTCGGCGTCGCGGGCCGCGTCGGCGACGGCCTGCTGGAGCGGGCGCAGGAGCTGCTCGGCGACCTCGACGACTCGGAGACCGGCGCGCCGGAGCCCACCGCCCCGCACGCGAACGGTCGCGTCGTCGTCCACACGAAGCAGTCGGAGCAGGCGCACGTCAGCATCGGCGTGCACAGCGTGCCGCTCGACCATCCCGACCGCTACGCGGTCCAGCTGCTCGCGACCGTCCTCGGCGGCGGAATGTCCTCGCGCCTCTTCAGCGAGGTCCGGGAGCGGCGCGGGCTCGCGTACTACGTCTACGGGCTCAACCACAGCTACACCGACGCCGGCACGCTCTATTCGCAGGCCGGCGTGGACATCAACCGCATCGACGACGCCGTGACGACGATCGCCGGGGAGCTCCGCAAGGTCGCGGCGGACCCGCTGCCCGCGGAGGAGCTCGAGAAGGCGCGCAACTTCGCGAAGGGCCGCTTCGTCCTCCAACTCGAGAGCCCCCAGGGGCTGGCGCTGTTCGGGTTGCGGAGAGAGGTGCTCGAAGGGAAGCTGCCGGATCCCGACGAGGTGCTGCGCGGGATCGATGCGGTCACGAGCGACGACGTCGCGCGGGTCGCGTCGGAGCTGATCGCCGACGACCGGTTCCGGCTCGCGGTGATCGGCCCGTTCGACGACGCGTCGCGCTTCGAGCCGCTGCTCGACGGCTAGCCGCGGCTGACGACGAGGCTCACCTTGGCGCCCGCCGCGAGGATCTTGCGCGGCTTCGGTTCCTGCGAGATCACGAGCCCCTTCCTCACCCTCGCTGAGCCGGCCCGGCGGATGGTGCCGGTCCGACAGTTGTGTTTGCCGATCGCGGCCTTCGCCTTCGCCAGGCTCTCACCGACGACCTTCGGGACGACGCACGGAGACGCCGGCCGCAGACCGTGGGTAGTCGTGTAGATCGCCTCGTCGAAGTGTCCGTTGGTCGGGGCCTTCGCGACAGCGAAGACGCCGTGCGCGAGCCCGTCGGAGGTGAAGGAGGTCGCGAAGTAGTCCCCGACCATCGGTCCATGTTCCGAGTCTGGGAGCCAGGAGAGTTTCATCGCGCCCGCGAGCTTGATCGGAGGGCTCCAGGTCGCGCCACCGTCGGTCGACGAGACGAAGCCGACATCCAGCTGGCAGCTCGAGAAGTCGCAGTTCGCCCGCGGGTAGTAGTAGTAGGTCAGCGCGAGGTGCGCGTGGGAACCGGAAGTAGCGGGGTCGACGCCGAGGCCGGGCAGGAACGCGTCGACGCTGCTCTTGACGGGGGAGATCGGAATGCGCTTGACCTGCGACCAGTTGAGCCCGTCCGCCGAGGTCGAGAAGACGATGTCATTGGCGCCGCCGTTGGCGACGTTCTCGTCGGTGCTGCAGTGCGGGCGGAACTTGCAATCCTGCCAAGCCACGTAGATCCTGCCCGCACCGTCGACGCCCGCCGAGGAGGAAGGATTCAAACCCTCCCGGAGACCGCCCGCAAGCACGGGACTCCGCGCGACGGAGATCGGGACCTCGCTCGACCAGGTGGCTCCACCGTCGACGGAGCGGAAGTCACTGAGC
>DATFSG010000314.1:0-2033 GCA_035262765.1 Gaiellaceae bacterium
ACCGGCTCGTACCTCGTCAAGCATCCCGGCGTCGACAAGGTCGCCTTCACCGGCTCCACGCGGACGGGGAGCGAGATCATGCGCCTCTGCTCGGAGCCGATCAAGCGCCTCACGCTCGAGCTCGGCGGCAAGAGCCCCGCGGTCGTCTTCGCCGACGCGAATCTCGACGACGCGATCCCGAGCTCGGTCTGGTCGATCTACTACGCGGCCGGCCAGAGCTGCGAGGCGCGGTCGCGCGTGCTCGTCGAGAGTTCGATCTACGACGACTTCGTCACCAGGTTTGTCGACGCAGCGAAAACCCTCAAGGTCGGCGACCCGCTCGACGCCGAGACGCAGGTCGGCTCGCTCATCTCCCCCGCGCATCGCGACCGCGTGCATAGCTATGTCGAGAAGGGTCGCGAGGAGGGTGCAGAAGTCGTGCTCGGCGGCGAGGCCGGCACCGGCGCGGGCGCCTTCTACCAGCCGACCGTGCTCGCGGGCGTCGACAGCTCGATGACGGTCGCGCAGGAGGAGATCTTCGGGCCGGTCATTACGGCCATCCCGTTCGAGGACGAGAAAGACGCGATCCGGATCGCGAACGACGTGCAGTACGGGCTCTTCGCCACTGTCTGGACCGGCGACCCGGCGCGCGGCCACCGTGTCGCGCGCGCGATCAAGTCCGGGATGGTCGGGATCAACATGCCGTTCACCGCCTTCCCGGGCATCCCGTTCGGCGGCTACAAGCAGTCGGGCTTCGGCCGCGAGCTTTCGATCGACACGCTCGAGCTCTATCTCGAGACGAAGGGCGTGCTCTTCTCCACGAGCCCCAAGCCCTTCAATCCGTTCGGCCTCTAGCTCTCCGGCGGGCGGACGTAGACCTCGAGCCGGTTGCCGCTCGGGTCGGCGAAGAAGACTGCGTAGTAGCCCGGGCCGTACGGCATCTCTTTCGGGCCGCTCAGCTCGCGTGCCCCGGCCTCTTGCGCAACGGCTGCGACTCGCTCGACGTCCTCGCGGCTCGCGACCCAGAAGGCGATCCGGTTCTCGTTCGCCACGTGGCCCGGGCTCTCGGTGACACCGAAGTAGGCCGTGGCCGGCAACGGGTCCGGTCGCGCCCACACCTTCCAGGTCTCGCCGTGGTAGCGCTCGCTGAAGCCGAGCGCTGGAAGCAGCGCGTCGTAGAACGGCTGCGCGGCCGCAATGTCCGCGACGCGGAGGTCGATGTGCCCGAACGGATTCACTTGCGCAGCGAGAGCGCGGCGCCGATCGCCAGCAGAAAGATGCCGAGAACGCGCGGCCAGTGGAGTGCGATCTGCTCCGAGCGGAACAGGCCCCAGCGGTCGATCGCCGCGCCCATCACGAGCTGCCCGGCGATGAGGATCCCTACGGTCGCCGCGACGCCGATCCGCGGGCCGGCGTAAGTGACGGTGAAGACGATCAGCCCGCCCATCAGGCCGCCGAGCAACATCCACCATGGTTGCTGGAACGCATGGCTGAAGCCGCCGAGGCTCTGGCGGGCGAGGACGAGGATGACGACCGCAAGCACCGCCGTCAGCGTGGTTCCGAACGCAACCGCCTCGAGCACGCCGATGCGCTCGCCGAGTCGCGACTGGAGCGCAACCTGGATCGAGCCAGCGAGACCCGCCGCCACCGCGAGCACCGACGCCAGAGCAGTTCCGGACACGACCGAAACCCTAGTTTTCGCTCCGGCCGACTTGACAAACTTGTGAGCCATCACTAACATAGCCCGCGGAATGGCGAAGACGACTACGAGATCGACGGCAGCGGAGCGGCGGGACGAAGTCCTCGACGCAGCGATGATCGAGTTCGCGGATCACGGCTTCGAGGGCGCGTCGACCGAAGACATCGCTCGCCGGGCCGGCATTTCCCAGCCGTATCTGTTCCGCCTGTTCGGAACGAAGAAGGAGCTGTTCAAGGCGACCGTCTCACGGTGCTTCCGCGAGACGCTCGAGATGTTCCAGCGCGCGGCCGAGGGAAAGCGCGGCGAGGAGGCGCTTCACGCCATCGCTAGTGCGTATATGGCTCAGCTGGAAACG
>DATFSG010000315.1:0-11307 GCA_035262765.1 Gaiellaceae bacterium
GAGCTGCGCGTCCTGCCCGTGTCCGTGCTCGACGACGCGAGCCTCGAGCGGCTGCGCGAGGAGCTCTGGGCGATGACCGGCCTCGTGCGCGTGCACCTCCGTGACGGCGGCGACCCGGTCGCGCTGCAACCGCCGGCCACCGTGCTCGACGTCGCCGACACGATCCACCACGAGCTCCGCGAACGCTGCACCGGCGCGCGGGTCTGGGGGCCGTCGGCGCGGTTCCCCGGTCAACAAGTCGGGCGGGAGTACGAGCTGAGCGACGGAGACACCGTGGAGATCCTCGACCGGTAAAGAGGTTTGGCTTCTCCGGGGCGCCGGAAGAGGAAGTACATGGGCGACGTCGTCGTGATCACGGGCGCCTCCGGCGGAGTCGGTCGCGCCACCGCGCGCCGGTTCGCCGACGACGGCGCGAAGATCGCGCTCCTGGCGCGCGGCGAAGCGGGGCTCGAAGGCATCGCAACCGAAGTCGAGGAACGGGGCGGCAAAGCCCTGGTCATCCCGACCGACGTGGCCGACGCCGACCAGGTCGAGGTCGCCGCGCAGCGCGCGGAGAGCGAGCTCGGCCCGATCGACGTCTGGGTCAACGACGCCATGGCGACGATCTACGCGGAATTCCTCGACGTCGAGCCGGGCGAATACCGGCGCGCCACCGAGGTCACGTATCACGGCATGGTCTGGGGCACGCGCGCTGCGCTGAAGCGGATGGCCGAGCGCAACCGCGGCACGATCGTCCAGGTCAGCTCCGCGCTCGCCTTCCGAGGCATCCCGCTCCAGGCTCCGTATTGCGGCGCGAAGCACGCGTGCAAGGGATTCACGGAATCGGTGATCACGGAGATCAAGCACCACGGCTGGAACATCCACGTCACGATGGTTCACCTCCCGGGCGTCAACACCACCCAGTTCACGCGGGGCCGGACGAAGCTGCCGAAGCAGACGCAGCCGGTGCCGCCGATCTACCAGCCCGAGGTGGCGGCGGACGCGATCCACTGGGCCGCGTACCACAAGCGGCGGCAGATCTACGTCGGCGTGCCGACCGTGCTCAACGTCGTCGGCGAGCGGACCGCCCCGTGGTTCCTCGACTGGTATCTCGCGAAGACGGGCTACAGCGGGCAGGTGACGAAGCAGCCGCTCGACGGCGGCCCCGATCACGGCAACCTCTTCCACCCGGTCGACGGGGCGGAGGATCGCGGCTCGCATGGGCCGTTCGACGAGCGGGCGCACGAGCACAGCTTCCAGACAAGCCTCTCGAAGCACCGGCGTCTCGCCGGCTCGCTCGCGGCGGGAGCCGGCCTGGCCGCGACCGGCGCGGCCATCCTGCGCAAGCGCTAGCTAGGCAAGAGCCTGCCGGAGCTCGGCCGCACCCGGCCCGAAGCGGTGGGGGTGCGCCTCCTCGAGCACGGCGGCGAGCGCGCGAATCTCTCCCCGGCCGAGAGTTGCGCGCCCGGACTCGAGCGCGCGGTTGAGATGCAGCGAGAGATCGCGGTGCCGTCCGGAGACGCCGGCCCGAGTAGCCGCCGCGGTCGCGATCGCGTGGACGACGTCACGCGGCACGGAAACGACTCTGCCGGCGAGAGCGATCTCGATCATCTCCCCTATTTTCCCTTCGGGCTGAAGGCGTATACCTTGGCCCAGCC
This sequence comes from Gaiellaceae bacterium, assembly GCA_035262765.1. Lineage (GTDB taxonomy): Bacteria > Actinomycetota > Thermoleophilia > Gaiellales > Gaiellaceae > Palsa-739. The sequence continues at coordinate 1,638 of DATFSG010000315.1, forward strand.
GACGACGTAGAGCTTCTGCCCGTCGGTGACCACGGGCGTGAAGGCGCCGTCATGCCACGTCCAGACCTGTTTCCCGGTGAGCGCGTCGAGCCCGTACGTGCGCCGCTTGAGGGTGGCGAAGTAGACGATGCCGTCGACGACGGTCGCGGAGCCGGAGATCGGGCCGTTCGCCTTGAACTTCCAGAGCACGGCTCCAGTCGCGGCGTTGAGGGCGTAGAACCAGTGGTCGTACGAGCCCACGAAAACGCGCTGCTTCCAGATGGCCGGCGAGCCGTACACGAAGCCGCCGGTCTTGTACGACCAGCGCAGCTTTCCGCTCTTCTCGCCGAACGAGTAGACGTGACCGTCGGTGGAGCCGAGATAGACGCGGGAGTAGGCGACGGACGGCGTCGAGTAGAACGTGCCGTGCCCGCCAAGCCAGTCGCGGTTCGACTCCGAGCGCCAGATCAGCTTGCCGTCGCTCGCGCGCAGCGCGTAGAGCCGGCCATCGTAGGCGCCGAAGAAGAGGCGGCCGCGGTCGTAGGCGATCGCTCCCTTGACAGCTCCGCCGGCCTTGAAAGTCCACACCGTCGAGCCGTTGCCGCTGTTCAGGGCGTAGACGATCCCGTCGTAGTCGCCGACGTAGATCCGGTTGCCGACGATGAGCGGTGAGGTCTCGGTCGCGCCGAGGTTCCTGCGCCAGCGCAGAAGGTGGCCGCCCCCCGCGGCAACGCCGAGGACCTCGCCATCGCCCTTGGTCGCCGTGCCTCTCCCGCACGGCTCCTTGTTGAGGAACGTCTCGAAGACCGAGCCGCGACTTAGCCGGTTGACGGCCGGCCCGGCTGCCTCGCAGCGGCCGACATGGACGGTCCACAGGCGGCGTCCGTTGCGGGTGGAGACGGCGATCAGGTTCCCGTCGAGAGCCGCGTAGTAGAGGTAGTGGAAGGCCACCGCGGGCGGAAACTCGACGAGCGAGGTGCCGCCCGAGATCCAGTCGAGCTTGAACGGCGGCCGCACCTTGCCGACTCCGACATGGAGGTGTTGCGCCTCGCCGCCGAACATCGGTGACACGATCGAGCCCGCCGGCGGAGCGGCAACCGTCTGGGTCGGGTCGAACTCGGTCGACGTCCCCAGCACGCTGCCCCCGAACCGATGGGTCGACTCGAAGTAGGCCGCCCCGATGGCGCCGGCCAAAATGAGGATGCCGGCGACGATGAGGAGGCGGCGCATCCGCAGGATGATGCCTGCGGAAGCCAAGGTCTACGCGGCGGAGCCGGTCGTCAACTCAATGGAGCGAGAATCGCCAGCGCAAGCTCCTGGGAGCAGCCTCGTTCCAGGAGGCGCTCGACGTCGTGCCAGTCGATCTTCTGATCGATCGCCACGAGCGCGGCACCGTTGGAGAAACCGAGGCGCTCGTACTGCCGGAGCTTGTACTCCTCGACCGCGACCGCTTCGTCGTATAGCGCAGCGTTCATGCTTCATAAATACGCGACCTGAGCAACGCCGCGCCTGACCCAACCGCGTCACGTTGCTGCTGGCAGCGAAGTTCTAGTCACTCGCCAGCGTGTCGATCCAGCGTTCGAGGTGCCTCGTTTGGCGGGTGAGGATGGTGGGGTCGCGGAAGGTGTTCGCGAGTAGCGCGGCGCCCTGGATCCCGGCAACGAGGGCCACGGCCAGGTCGCGGGCATCTCGCTTGCCGAGCAGTCGGAATTGGCTCTCAGCCCAGTCGACGATGAGCGCCATCACGGCAGCTGCGTCGCGATCGTGGCCGTCCTCGGTCTTGTCCAGCTCGGCACAGAGCGTCCCCATCGGGCAGCCGTGCCGTGCGACCGTCTCGCTCATGTCCGTCCAGCTTCGGACGAGTGCCTTGAGACGGGCCTGCGGCGAGCGGTGGCGCTCGAAAGACTGGATCAGCGTCCCGGCCTGCTCCTGGTAGCGGTCGAGAACGGCATCGATCAGCTCGTCTCTGCTCTTGAAGTAGTAGTAGACGTTGCCCAGCGGAACGTCGGCACGTTCGGCGACTTCGGCGAGCGTCGTGCGCTGGACGCCCCGCTCGTGAAACAAGCCTCTCGCACTCTCGACCAGACGCTCCCGTTTGCCGGAGCGTATCTCGGTTGCTGAGTTAGTCATCTCACTCATAAGGGTAGCGGCTTCTGCTAGCGTCGCTTGAGTTAGTCAGCTAACTAACTTTTTGGAGGTTGGGGATGTCAGCTCAGGTGGTGTTGCACGAGGCTCCGGATCGGTCTTCATTCCTCGCGACGCGAGAGGGGAAGCTGACGCTCGCGTTCCTATGCATGGTCGGCTTCCTTGACTTCGTCGACGCCTCGATCGTCAACGTCGCGCTGCCCACGATCCGGCACGACCTGCATTTCTCGGTCCAGAACCTGCAGTGGGTGCTGAGCGGATATCTGCTCACCTACGGCGGCTTCATGCTGCTCGGCGGGCGCGCCGCCGACCTACTCGGTCGCCGTCGGATCCTGGTCGCCGGCATGGTGGTGTTCGCGCTCTCCTCGCTCACCGGTGGACTCGCGACCGACTCGACCATGTTGATCGCCGCACGTCTCGTGCAGGGAATCGGAGCGGCGATGATGTTGCCCGCCGCGCTCTCGATCCTGACCACCACCTTCCACGAGGGCAAAGATCGCAATACGGCGCTCGGTGCCTGGGGCGCAATCGCCGGACTCGCCTCCGCGGTAGGAGTGTTCCTCGGCGGCTTGCTGACCGAGGATGTCGGCTGGCGCTGGGTGCTTTGGGTCAACCTGCCCGTCTGCGCAATCCTCCTCGTGGCCACCTTCCGCGTCGTCAGCGCGGACCGGCCGGTCGAACGGGTGAGGCACTTCGACGCACTCGGGGCGGTTCTCGTGACCGGCGGAATGCTGCTCTTGATCTTCACGCTCGTGAAGGCGCCGAGCGTCGGCTGGGGAACTACGCGCACGATCGCCGGACTGGCGGTCACCGGGCTGCTGCTGGTCGGCTTTCTCATCAACGAGCGCCGCAATGCCAACCCCCTCGTCCCGCTCTCGATCTTCCGCATCAAGGGCCTCGCAGCCGCCGACGCGACCCAGGTGATCGCGATGGCCGGGTTCTACTCGATGTTCTTCTTCATCACCCTCTACATGCAGAACGTCCTTGGCTTCTCCCAACTCCAGGCCGGAACGGCATACCTCCCCGTCACCGCCGGCGTCGTAGTCTCGTCCGGCATCGCCTCACAGCTCTTCGCTCGCGTCGGCACCCGCCCGATCATCGTCGCCGGTGCGCTCATCTCCGCCGGAGCCGTCTACTGGCTCTCGCGGATCCCCGTCGACGGGTCCTACGTCAGCGACCTGCTGCCCGGGCTCGTGATCATGTCCTTCGGGCTCGGCTTTGTCTTCGTCGGCGTCAACACCGCCGCCAACGCCGGCGTTCCGCCCGATAAGGCAGGACTGGCCGCCGCGCTGGTCAACACCTCCACCTGGCTCGGCGGAGCACTCGGGCTCGCGATCTTCTCCGTCATCGCCACCACCCGCACACAAGATCTGCTGGGCGCCAACGCAAGCCGGCCAGACGCCCTGACTTCCGGCTTCCGCGACGCACTCGTCGCCTGCAGCGTCTTTCTCCTTGCCGCCGCGCTGATCGCGCTCCGCGCAACCAACACGCGCGGCGAGCCGGCTGCATCCGAAAGCGCCCCCGCACTGGAGGCGGCCTGACGATGAAATACGTCTAGGCTCTCGGCCGTGGAGGAGCTTCTTTTGGCTTGGTTCAGCCAAAACGGCCGGGCTCTCCCGTGGAGAAACACGCGCGACCCGTACGAGATCCTCGTCAGCGAGGTGATGGCGCAGCAGACGCAGGTCGAGCGCGTCGTGCCTCGCTGGCAGCGCTGGCTCGAGCGCTGGCCGACCGTCGAGGAGCTCGCCGCGGCCCCGGCCGCCGACGTGATCCGCGAGTGGCAGGGGCTTGGCTACAACCGCCGGGCATTGGCGCTCCACCGCGCCGCGCAGCACGTGGCGGCGCACGGCTGGCCCGACGATCTAACCGAACTGCCCGGCGTCGGGCCGTACACCGCGGACGCGGTCGCGTCCTTCGCGTTCGGCCGGCCGGTGCTACCCGTCGACGTCAACGTGCGGCGTGTCTCGGAGCGGACGGGCCACGACTTCTCTCCCGCCGCCGGGCAGGCCCTGATGGATCTCGGCAAGACGGTCTGCCTCGCGCGAATCCCCCGCTGTGGTGTTTGCCCGCTCGCCTCGGCGTGTCCGTCACGCGGTCGCCGCTTCGAGCCGAGTCGCCGTCAGGGCCCGTTCGAGGGCTCGTTCCGCCAACGGCGGGCGGCGGCTCTCCGCGCCGTCGTCGCTGGCTCGCAGCCGCGAGATGCGGAGGCGGTCGCGTCGCTCGCGCGCGACGGGCTCGTGCGCGTGGACGGCGACGCCGTGTCCCTCCCCGAGTAGGCGGGTACCATCCGGCCGATGCTCGTCGCGGACATCACCGTCCTCCTGATTCCCGTCTGGATCCTGCTCGGGCTGATCTTCCTGCTCGGGATCCTCGCCCTGCTCGGGCGAATCAAGGGTGGCAAGTACCTAAAGCCGCTGTTCGGGCTGATGGCGAAGGTGCCGTTCCTGAAGCGGCAGATGGAGAAGGCGTCGAAGGCGGCGATCGAGCGCACCAACCCCGAGCTCGCGAGCGCGATGCGGAAGCTAGAGCCGCACGCGAAGCAACTCCACGATCCTCAGCAGGCGCAGAAGGCGATGTCGCGGCTCACGCGCGAGGAGCGTGCGGCGCTGCTGGAGATGCAAGAGCAGCAGGGCGGCACCGACGAAGTGGCGACGAACCGCCAGATGCGCCGCGCGCTCGAGAAGCAGCGAAAGCGCCGCTAGCCGCTACTCAGAACGCGTGTCGAACCCAGACGTTGGGCTCGACGTAGACACCGCGGCCGTTCTTGAAGTGCACCGGGACGAGCGCGCCCGGCACAACGTAGTTGCCGTCCTCGGGGAACACCATCTCCGTCCACTCCTCCCACTCCGCCCGCGTGCCCGAGATCGTCATCGAGCGCGGCGCCACCGCCAGGATCTCGCCGCCGAGCCGTTCGTGCGTGCGTAGCCACGGGTCGAACGGGAGTCCGTCCGCGCGCCGCCAGCCCGCGTACCGCTCGATCGCCGCCAGCGGATAGCGGTCCTTCCAGGTCGGGCGAACGGGCGCCACCAAGGCGTCGAGGCCGTGGCCCGCCGCGATCGCTGCCATCCGTCGCAGGATCGCCTCGGCGACACCGAAGCCGCGATACTCCGGGACGACGCCCGCCACGACGGCGCACAGGGTCGTCGGGGCGCCCTCGACCCCGTCCGTCAACGCCCAGTCGAGACCGCGCGGCGACGGTTTCCCGTTCCAGCCGACCGGGACGGTGCACGCGTAGCCAACCGTGGCGCGGCGCCCGGCCTCGCGATCGACGGCCCAGATCTGGAAGTCCGGGTACTCGTCATAAAGCCGCGGCCAGAACGATTGGACGACGGAGTCGTGCGCCATGAACTGAGGCCAGACGTCCGGCACCGTCCCGCGCAACTTCGGATGCTCGGCGTGGGTGACGAGGGCGAGCTTCATCGCACGAGGAGTGCCACGGCCTGCGCGGCGAGACCCTCGCCGCGGCCGGTGAAGCCGAGGCGGTCGGTCGTGGTCGCGCGGACGGCGACGAGTTCCGGCTCGACGTCGAGCGCTTCGGCCAGGCGTCGCCGCATCTCGTCTCGATGTGGCGCCAGGCGCGGCTCCTCGCCGATGAGCACGACGTCCGCGTTGGCAAGCCTCCAGCCCTGCTCGCGCACGCGCTCCCAGGCCTGTGTGAGGAGCTCCAGCGAGTCTGCGCCCGCGAGCGCGGGGTCTCCCGAGGGGAAGAGCGCGCCGATGTCCTCGAGGCCGGCGGCTCCGAGCAGCGCGTCGGTGAGCGCGTGCGCGAGGACGTCGCCGTCGGAGTGTCCCGCGAGACCGCGCGGATGCTCGATCGGGACGCCACCGAGCACGAGCGGCACGCCCTCCTCGAGCGCATGGGCGTCGAAGCCCGTGCCGACGCGGTACTCAGACACCCTCGAGTGCCTCCGGAAGCTCCGTGAGGGAGCCGATCGTGACGATGCCGTCGGGCGACTCAACTCGGGCGTGGGCGCCGCGCCGGACGCGGATCGCGTGCAGGCCGGCAGCGCGAGCTGGGACAACGTCGTTGTCCACCCGGTCGCCGACGTAGAGGATCTCGTCCGCGGGCACGCCAGCCTCCTCCACGACGTGCGCGAAGAAGCCGGCGTCCGGCTTTTCGACTCGCCAGCGCTCCGACGAGCCGACGAAGTCGACATGCGGGCGCAGGAATTCCTCGTGGTGCGAGTGCATGTTCCCGGCCGCGCCGACGCGTAGGCCCTGCGCTCGCAAGGCCGTGAGACATGGGAGCGCGTCGCCATGGAGGTCGCGGTCCGCGAACACTAACGTCGTGGCGCCCTCCGCCCTCCACCGCTCGTACGTGGTCGCCTCGTCGACGAGCGTCTCGCCAACGTCGAACACGACCACGCTCAGCGCCATCCCGCCACCGTCTCGAGATCGGCTTCGGAGGTCACCTTGAGCAGGCGCGGATCGCCGTTCACGACCTTGACGCGTCCGCCGGCAGCTTCCACGAGGCCCGCGCAGTCCGTAGCCTCGGCGCCGCTCGTCTGAGCCCGTCGCAGCACGTCGGCCAGAAAGGCCTGAGGCGTCTGCACAGCCCAGAGCCGGTCGCGGGCCACGGTTTCCTCGACGCCTCCGTCGGAGCCAACGCGCTTCAGCGTGTCGCCGACCGGGAGCCCGGGCACGACGCCGTCCCACCCCTCCGAGAGCGGCGCGAGCACCCGCTCGACAACCTCGTCGGACACGAGCGGTCGCGCGGCGTCGTGCACGAGGACGACGAGCGCGTCGGCGGGAACCTCTGCGAGGCCGGCCCGCACCGAGTCGCTCCTCGTCTCGCCGCCCGCCACGCAGGCGTGCACCTTGCCGCAGCCCTCTTCCTCGGCCACGAGGATCGCGGGCTCCTCCCACTCCGGGGGCGCGACGAGGACGATCCCGTCGACCCACGGACACGCCTCGAGCCGCCGTAGCGGCTCGGCGAGCAGCGGCTCGTCTCCGAGCTTCGCGAAGGCCTTGGGCCGGTCCAGCCCGAGCCGCTCCCCCCGCCCCGCGGCGACGAGGATGGCCCAGACGGACATGTCCGGAAGCCCGTCCTTCTAGGCCGTCGCCGCCGCAGCGGCCTTCTTCTTGGCAGCCGGCTTACGCTTCGGCGGACTGTCGGAGGCGAGAACCTCCTCGAGCCACTCGGCGCAGGTGTCCTCGTCCATGTCCTTCGCGTACATCAGCTCGGACGCGAGGATCTTCTTCGCCTTCACGAACATCTGCTTCTCGCCGGTGGAAAGGCCCTTCTCGCGGTCGCGGAGAGCGAGGTTCCGCACCACCTCGGCGAGCTCGAGGATGTCGCCGGTCTTCATCTTGTCGCGGTTGTGCTTGAAGCGGCGGTTCCAGTTCTTCGGCATCTCCGTCGAGACACCCGTGAGCGCCTTGAGGACGACCCCGACTTCCTTCTCGCCGATCACGCGCCGAAGGCCGACCTTGTCGGCGTTCTCGGACGGGACCTGCACCGTCATGTCGTTGTGCAGGATCTTGATCGTCAGGTACTCGCGCTGTTCGCCGAGAACCTCGCGCTTCTCCTTCTTGACGACCGTTCCCGCCCCGTGGTGGGGATAGACCACCTTGTCGCCGACGTCGTACAAGCCCGACCTCCCCTTGGCTCGAAAGCCACTCATTCGCTAGAAAAGCCGGCACGCCCTGATGCGCCGGCCACAGGGGGCCAGTGTAGCAGAAACCCCTTGACTAAGCCAAATTCGGGGCGAATTGCGTCAGAACTGTGTCCAGCTACAGCTGGAGATAGCGATCGACGAGGTTGTGCTCCTGCAACCGGCGCAGCCCTTCGCGGATCTCGCGAGCCCGCACTGCTCCGACGCCTTCGACCGACTCGAGCTCGCGCTGGGAGGCCCGGACGACCGCGTCGAGGCTGCCCAGATCGGACACGACCCGGCGAACGAGCGGCTCGGGCACACGCGGGAGGTGCGACAGGATCCGATACCCCCGCGGCACGACCGTCTGGTCGAGCGGATTCACTCCGCGCTCGTAGCCGAGCACCTCGGCAAGCCGCCCGAACTCAAGCAGCTCCTGGTAGTTGAGCTCGGAGAGATCCGCCAGGGCCGACGTCGCCTCCTCGTCGGCGCCGAGCACGTGGTAGTCGCGCACGATCGCGTCGCGCTCCCCTGGCACATCGCCGACGAACTCGTGGAGCTGGAGCCGGATCAGTCGGCCCTCGCTGCCGAGCTCGATGCAGTCGCGACTGATGCGCGCCGCCATCCGCGTGATCATCTCGGCCCGCTGGAGGACGACGAGCACGTCGTCGAGCACGACCGCGTTCTGGAACTCGAGCGCGGTCAGGCGGGTCAGCACCTGCTCGAGCCGCTGCCGGTACGTATCGAGCGTCCCGAGCGCCTGGTTCGTCTTCGCGAGCACGTCGGCGACGGGGTCGAGCTGGTACCGCGCCGGCCCGACGAAGATCGTGACCGTCTCCCGCTGCTGCGAGACCGAGACGACGAGCGCGCCGGTCTGCTTCGCGACACGCTCGGCCGTGCGATGCCGGGTGCCCGTCTCGTTCGACGGGATCGTGGGATCCGGCATGAGCTGGACGTTCGCCCACGCCAGCCGCTTGATCTCCTCGTCGACGATGATCGCGCCGTCCATCTTGGCCAGCTCGTACAGGAGCTGCGGCCGGAACGGCGCGTCGAGCCGGATGCCTCCGGAGTAGAGGAACGAGAGCGCGCTTGGGTCGCCGACCACGATCAGCGCCCCCTCGTGCGAGCGGATCACGTCGTCGACGGCCTCGCGGAGCCCTGTGCCCGGCGCGATCTTCGCGATTGCGGAGAGGAGCTCCGGGTTCTTCCGGCGCGGGTCCTCCTCCGCCGGGATGCGCGTGAAGCCGAGATCGCCTAGGCGGTGGTCGCTCCGGCGCTCAGTCGTCTCCCTCGGATCGGTCGCCATCCAGCCCCGCTCTGATCGCTTGCCGCAGCGTCTCTGCGGCCTCGACCTCGATTTTGCCAGTCGTGGACGTGCCGGCAGGCGCGACGACCTGCGCGAGGCCGAGCTTCGCGCACTCCTCCAGCCGCCGCTCGGCCTGTGCCGCCGGACGGAGCCGTCCCGTGAGGCCGATCTCGCCGAAGGCCGCCACGCCGGTCTTCACCGGCACACGGCGCGCTGCCGAGGCGATTGCGAGCGCCACGGCGAGGTCGGCGCCGGGCTCGTCAATCCGGACTCCGCCGGCGACGTTGACGAACACGTCGGCCTGGCCGAGCGCGACGCGCGCGTGGCGCGAGAGCACCGCCACGATCATCGCGAGCCGCTTCGGGTCGATGCCGGTCGCGACGCGGCGCGGCATGGCCAGCTCGCTCTGCGCGACCAGCGCCTGGATCTCGAGCAGGATCGGGCGCGTGCCCTCGAGCGCGCACGCGACGGCGGCACCTGGCTCGCCGGGGACGGTGCGCCCGAAGATCTCCGACGGATCGGGCACGCCGACGAGGCCGGCTCCCGTCATTTCGAACACGCCGAGCTCGTTCGTCGAGCCGAAGCGGTTCTTGACGGCCCGCAGCACACGATGCGCGTGATAGCGGTCGCCCTCGAATTGGAGCAC
>DATFSG010000316.1:0-2987 GCA_035262765.1 Gaiellaceae bacterium
GGAGCACGATCTCGAGCGCGTCCCGGTCGTCGAGGCGGAGGGGCGCCTGGTGGGCGTCTTGTCCCGAGCCGTCGTGCAGCGGCGCCTGGCCGAGGACGAGCCGCCCGAGGGCGAGCCCGAAGCGGGCTCGCTCGTGCTCTAGCAGCAGGTGTAGGCGCCGGGAGGCGCTTCGCCCTCTGCGGGCTCCGGCAGCTCGGCGGCCGCGAGCGCCGCACCGTCGAGCAGGTCTCGCTCGCTGACGCGGATCGCGTCGAGGCCGTAGATGTCGAGGATCGCGACGAGGATCGCGGCGCCGGCGACGATCACGGGCGCTCGATCCGGGTCGAGCGCAGGCACGCGCCGCCGCTCCCCGAGCGGGAGAGCCGCCAGGCGCTCGAGCTGGGCTCGAACGCCGTCGCGCGTGAGGACGTGACCGTGCACCCGCGAGCGGTCGTACTCCTCGAGCCTGAGGTCGAGCGCCGCGAGGCTCGTGATCGACGCCGCGACGCCGACTGCGTCCTCCGGCTCCAGCTCCGGCAGCGCCGCGCGGGCCGCCGCCTCGAGCGCCGCGAGGTCCTCGCCGTGGCGTTCGGTGAAGCGGACGGACCCCAGCGGCAAACTCGTGCGGAGGTCGCCGAGCACCAGCTCGGTCGAGCCGCCGCCGATGTCGACCAGCAGAGTCGTCGCGCCGAGCTCGCCGACGCCGCGCCGCGTCAGCTCTGCCTCCTCGTCGCCGCTCAACAGCCGTGTCGCGAACCCGTAGCTCCACTCGATCTCGCCGAGGAAGGCCTCGCCGTTCTCCGCGTCGCGGACGGCGCTTGTGGCGACGAGCAGCGTGCGCTCGGCGCCGAGCGACTCGGCGGTGCGGCGGTAGTCGGTGAGGGTGTTGCGCACGCGCGCGATCGGCAGGGGGAGGAGGCGGCCGCGCGACTCGACACCCTCGCCGAGGCGTGTGATCCGCGACTCGCGGTGCAGCTCCTCGACGTGGCCGTTCTCGACGGCGCCCACGAGAAGGCGCGTTGTGTTCGTGCCGAGGTCGAGCGCGGCGACGATCACTTGCGCGGGAGGTATGCGGCGACTCGCGCGACCGTGCCGTCCACCTCGTCGAGCGCGGCGCGCAGGACAGCGAGCTGCGCGAGCGAGACGCGCAGCCGCTCGAGGCTGCCCTGCAGCTCGGCCGTCGAGTCGTTGGCAGCCGCGAGCTTCTCGGAGACCGCGTCTGCCTTCTGGGCGAACTCGTCGAGCCGGCGCAGGACGTCCCGGCGGGTGTCGTCGACGTCGCGCCACGCCTGGCGCGCGCGCACGGCGAGCAGCGCGAGAGCCGCGATTCCCGCGCACACGACGACGATCAGCGCCGCCAAGATCGCCCAGTCCCACACCGGGACGATCGTAGAGCCTCGAAAGTCTCGAAAGTAGTGGGTGCTACAATCGGGGCCACGCCGCGGGGTGGAGCAGTCAGGTAGCTCGCCGGGCTCATAACCCGGAGGTCGCAGGTTCAAATCCTGCCCCCGCTACTGAGAAGCCCCGCTCAGGCGGGGCTTTTTCCTATCGGGGAGGTACGCAGGTCTTATGGCAGACAAAGAGGAGAAGATCGAGTTCGAGGGGGCGGTGGTCGAGTCGTTTCGCAGCGGCCAGCACAAAGTCCTCCTCGACAACGGGCACGAGACACTCGGCTACACATCGGGGCGGATGCGCCGCTACCGGATCCGGATCAACCCGGGCGACCGGGTCAAGATCCAGCTCTCGCCATATGACCTTTCCAAGGGTCGGATCGTCTACCGCGAGTCGTAGTTCCGCAGCCGAGCCGAGAAGGCGCGCCGTTCGTCTCAGGGATCACTCCGCGGGTGAGCGTGAGTGACCCAGAAATCCCTCAGAGCGGGCGATTGCGGGCGACGGTTCAGGCGCCTACGTTGCGCATAGCCGCAGGTAAGGGGTCGGCGTGAGGGCAGCCTCCTAGCGGCCCTTCGCCGACCTCATTACGTCGAGCCGGCTCAGGTGGGCGTCTCTCGTTACGCTGGTTCGATGGACGAGGCGCCGCGCGATTTCGGGTTCAACACCCGCGCTGTGCACGCGGGGCAGCGGCCGGATCCCTACACGGGCGCGAGCGCGACGCCGATCTACCAGACCGCGGGCTTCGTGTTCGAGGACACCGAATCGGCGTCTGCGTACTTCAACCTGCAGGAGTACGGCAACGTCTACAGCCGGATCATGAATCCGACCGTGGCCGCGTTCGAGGAGCGCCTCGCGAACCTCGAGGGCGGCGTCGGCGCCGTCGCGTTCGCGAGCGGGCTCGCCGCTCAGGCCGGCCTCTTCTTCGCGCTGCTCGAGCCGGGCGACCGGATCGCGGTCGCGAAGGCGCTCTACGGCGGCTCCACCGCGCAGCTCAACCACCTCGCGCGGAAGCTTCAGATCACGCTCGACTGGGTCGACATGGACGATCCCGGCGGCTGGCGCCGCTCGGTCACGGCCGAGACGAAAGCCCTCTTCGCCGAGACGATCGCCAACCCCGGCGGCAATGTGCTCGACATCGAGCTCGCGGCTGCAGTGGCGCACGAGGTCGGTGCGCCGCTCGTGGTGGACAACACCTTCGCCACGCCGTACCTCTGCCGCCCGCTCGAGGTCGGCGCCGACCTGATCGTCCACTCCGCGACGAAATTCCTCGCCGGCAACGGGACGACGATCGCGGGCGCCGTCGTCGACTCCGGCACGTTCGACTGGTCGAACGGCCGCTTCCCGTCGATCGCGGAGCCGTCGACCGCGTACCACGGCCTCAAGTTCCACGAGACGTTCGGCGTCTACGGGCTGCTGATGAAACTGCGCTCCGAGACGCTGCGCGACTTCGGCGCGGTGCTCGCGCCGTTCAATGCCTTCCTGCTGCTGCTTGGGATGGAGTCGCTCGCGGTGCGCATGGACCGCCACGTCACGAACGCGCTCGCGGTCGCCGAGTGGCTGCGCGCCCAGCCGGGCGTGAGCGCGGTGCGGCATCCCGCGTTGCCCGACAGCCCGTA
>DATFSG010000317.1:0-3565 GCA_035262765.1 Gaiellaceae bacterium
GTCGAGAAGTTCGACTGGCGTCGCGGCTACAAGTTCTCGACCTACGCGACCTGGTGGATTCGCCAGTCCGTGCAGCGCGCGGTTGCGAACCACGCACGCACGATCCGCGTCCCCGTGCACGTCGTCGAGCGCCAGCAGAAGCTGTCGCGCGCGGCAAGGCGGCTCGAGGTCGAGCTCGGGCGCGAGGCGACGAAGGAGGAGCTCGCCGAGGCGACCGGCCTGCCGATGCAGCACGTCGACGAAGCGCTCGGCGCCGCGAACGCATCCGTCTCGCTCAACCAGACGGTCGGCGCCGACGACGAGGGTGAGCTCGGCGACCTGTTCGCCGACCGCGAGGCAGCCGATCCGTTCGACGAGGCTGAAGAGTCCCTCCGTCGTCAGGGTGTCCGGCGCGCGCTCGAGGCGCTGCCCGAGCGCGAGCGGCGGATCCTCGAGCTGCGGTTCGGCTTCGAGGGTGAGCCGTGGACGCTCGAGGCGATCGGCAACGAGCTCGATCTGACGCGGGAACGGGTCCGCCAGCTCGAGGGCCAGGCGCTCTCCCGGCTCGGGGCCCTGCGCGACCTGATCTCGGTCGCGGCGGCTTAAGCCGGAACCGAATCCCTCGCTCGCAGAATCGCCTCCCGCCGGAGCGGTACGACGCGCAACTCCGGCGGCGGGCGGCGGAGGAACGAGTCGACAAGTAGCAGTTCGTCGAGGTCGAGCTCCCCTGGACGCCGCGACGCGGCGAGCCCCGCCTCGACCTCGAGCGCGGCGCCACCGCCCGGCGGGAGGGTTCGTTCCGCGGCGACCCTGCCACCGGCGACGAAATGCGCCCGCACGTAGCCCGGCTCGTCCGCCGGCACGAGCACGCAGCACTCGAGGTTCCGCACACGTTCGAGGCGCTGCAGCTCGCGGCAGATCCGCTCGAGCGCAGCGACGCGGTCGCGCAGCCGGCCGGCGTCCTCGAACCTCCGCGCATCCGCCAGCTCCCGCAGCCGGCGCTGCAGGCGCGGCAGAGCCGTCTCGGGCCGCTCGAGCTCGTCCGGCAGGAGCGCCCGAGCCGCGAGCTGCGCGGTACGGCGCGAGCGCAGAGGACCGACCGGCGACGGCCGCGTGGACGCGACGACGGAATCCCCGCGCCGCCGCAGCCACACGAACCGTTCCGGCCGCGATACGCGGGCATTGCCGGGAGGACGGAGTTCGCGGATCAGGCGCAGCTCCTCGAGTGCCGCCTCGAGCTCTGAGCCCGTCACCCGCCACTCGATTCGCTCCGCCGCCGCGACCGCGGCCTCGACCGCGGGCCGCAGCCGGTCGCTGCGGAAGTACGACCGCAGGCGCGCTCGCAGGTCGCGGGCCCGCCCGACATAGAGCACCTGATCGTTGCGTCCGAGGAAGAGGTAGACGCCGGGTCGAGTCGGTGCGCCGAAGGCGAGGTGCCGCTTGTCGAGCAGGCGCCGGGTCCTCGTCGCTGCGAGCTCCGAGAGATCCGCCACCGTGCGGGCGCCGCGCTCCTGGGCGAGCCCGATCAGCGCCAACAGCAGCTCGCCGGTCGCGCGAGCATCGGGCAGCGCCCGGTGGCACGGTCGCTCCGCAGTATCGAAGAACCACGCGAGCTGAGCGAGGCCGAAGCTCGGCACGCGGCCGGCAAGGAGCCTTCGCGCGAGCCGCACGGTGTCGACGACCGGCGAGCCGATGCGCGAACCCGTCAGCCGCTCGGTCTCGCGGTCGAGGAACGCGAGATCGAAGCGCGCGTTGTGCGCCACGAGAACGGCGTCGCCGGCGAAGGCGAGGAAGTTCCGCACGGCCTCGGCCGGCCGCGGCGCTCCGCGTAGCTGCTCGTTCCGGAGGCCGGTCACCGCACTCGCTCCGGCGCCGATCTGCAGTCCCGGATCGACCAGGGTCTCGAACTCGGCCTCGACCTCGAAGCCGCGCAGGCGCACCGCTCCGATCTCGCAGATCCCGGACTCGCCGGGACGCAAGCCCGTCGTCTCGAGGTCGACGACGACGTACGTCGCGTTCTCGAGCAGCAGCGCCGCGCCCGGCGGCTCGGCGAGCCCCACCGCGTCGCCGTTCCACGCCAGGCGGGCATCGGTCTCGACGACGTCTGCGAGCAGCGAGCGGGCGAGGGCGACAGGCGCTTGGCGTAAGGCGAAGAGCCGCCGCGCCGCATCCTCCGCGAGTACCGGTCCGCGCTGCTCCTCGACGAGCTCCACCAGGCGATCGGCCGCGTCTAGCCTGAGCTGCATGCCCGAGAGCCTAGGCGAACATACGTTCGCTCGCCAGCTGACGCCGCTCCGGGCCGAGCCTTCCGACGAGACGGAGCAGGTGACCCAGGCCCTGCCCGGCGAGCCCCTGCACGTGCTCGAGGAGCGCGGGGAGTGGGCGCGGGTCGAGACCGCGTACGCGTATCCGGGCTGGGCGCGGCGGGCAGACCTCGGCGGCGAGCCCGACGCCGACTGGCTCAAACCCGTCGCGGCCGATCCGGTCGACCACGCCCGGACGCTGCTGGGCACGCGCTACGAGTGGGGTGGGATGACCTCCGCCGGAATCGACTGCTCCGGCCTCGTCCACATGGCGTTCCGGGCCTGCGGGCACCTCGTGCCGCGAGACGCAGACCAGCAGGAAGAGGCAGGCGCGCGGCTGGCCGAGGCCGATCTCCGCGTAGGCGACCTGATCACCTACGGCCCGCCCGAGGGAGCCGACCACATCGCGTTCTGGCTCGGCGAGGGCCGCATCCTCCACTCGACCAGACGCGACGGAGTCGACGGCGTCGTCGAGGAGGACGAGCCGGCGGAGCTGCGCGGGCGACCGCGCGCGCTCGTGCGACTCGGCCCCGCCGAGCGCTAGATTTCGCCGCCCACGTGGAGCCGACCGCTTTTCCGGGGAGAGTGGGCGCGGTCGCTGCGGCGCTTCCGCTTCTCGCACTCGTCTTCGTCGCAGGATGCGGCGGTTCGAGCCCTGCGACGACGTCAGCGACCAAGGCGCACATCACGACGGCGCACACGACGACCGCCGCCTCGACCACCACTGCCGCCGCGGCCAACCCGCACGAGTTCCCCGAGTTCCGCATCGCGATGGACGAGGCGACCGACTATCTCGATCCCGGCCTGTCGGACACGACCGAGGGCTGGGGCGTGATGTGGAACGTCTACCTCCCGCTGATCGGGTACCGGCACGCGAACGGCGCCGCCGGCGCGACCCTCGTGCCGTACCTCGCGGAGAAGATGCCGCGCGTCTCGCGCGACGGGAGGACGTACACCATCACCCTGCGCCCCGGGCTGAAGTACTCCGACGGCGCTCCGGTGCGCGCAAGCGACTTCCGGGCGGCGATCGAGCGCGACTTCCAGCTTGACTCGGTCGGCGTCGGCTTCTTCGGCGACATAGTCGGGGCGAAGGCCTACGGCGAGACGAAGAAGGGCCACATCGAAGGCATATCCGTCAACGACACCTTGCGCAGGATCGTGATCCACCTCGTCCAGCCCGAGGGCGACTTCGAGAACATCCTGGCGACACTGTACGCCGCTCCGGTTCCGGGCAAGACACCGCTCAAGGACGAGTCGATCACGCCGATTCCGGCGACAGGCCC
>DATFSG010000318.1:0-4925 GCA_035262765.1 Gaiellaceae bacterium
CGTCGACCGCCTCGATGCGATCGGAAAAGGCGCCTTGGCCGGACGGATCGTCGCCCGCCAGCAGACGCTCGCGAACTGGTTCGTCACGAAGCTCACGACGATCACGCACCAGGCTCAGGCGCGCACTAACGAGCTGGCGGCGGAGAACCGCAGCTCGTTTGTGAGCTCGCGCAATCTCTTGCTCGGCGTCTCTGCCGGGAGCATCGCGCTCGCACTCGCTCTCGGGCTCCTGATCTCGTCGTCGCTGCTGGTCCCGCTCCGCAAGACCGGCACGCGAATGGCCGGGATAGCCGCCGGTGACTTCAGCGGCCACCTGGACGTTCCGAACCGCGACGAGATCGGGACGCTGGCCAGGAACGTCAACCGGATGAGCGACGAGCTGGGGCGCCTGTACGAGGAGCTGGAAACCGCAAGCCGCCACAAGTCGGACTTCCTGGCGACGATGTCGCACGAGCTGCGGACCCCGCTGAACGCGATCATCGGCTTCTCGGAGGTCCTGCGGGAGCAGATGTTCGGGAACCTCAACGAGCGCCAACTCGCCTACGTCGAGGACGTGCTCGAGGCCGGCAAGCACCTGCTCTCGCTGATCAACGACGTGCTCGACCTGGCCAAGATCGAAGCCGGGAAGATGGAGCTCGAGCTCTCCGCGGTCGCCGTGCCGGAACTGCTCCGCAGCGCTGTCTCCATGCACTCCGAGTCGGCAGACCGTGGCGGACTTGCGCTGTCGCTCACCACCGAGCCGGAGCAGATCACGATCACGGCCGACGAGCGGCGCGTGCGGCAGATCGCCTTCAACCTTCTTTCCAACGCCGTCAAGTTCACGCCGGCCGGGGGTCACGTGGACGTGTCCGCCCGGCTCGACGACCAACAGGTCGAGATCGCCGTCGCCGATACAGGCCCCGGCATCCCCGCCGCCGACCTCGAGACGATCTTCGAGGAATTCGAACAGACCACGGACGGCAAGCAGGCCGACGGCACCGGCCTCGGCCTCCCCTTGTCCCGCAAGCTCGTCGAGCTGCACGGCGGCCGCCTCTGGGCCGAAAGCACCCCCGGCCACGGCAGCACGTTCCGCTTCACCCTTCCCACCCGCCAGGAGGCCTCGTGAGCGAGCTGATCTTGATCGTCGACGACAACGAGAACAACCGGAAGCTCGCCCGCGACGTCCTCGAGTTCGCCGGCTTCGAGACGGTCGAGGCGTCGGGCGGCGTCGAGGGAGTCGCCCTCGCGCAGGAGCGGCTGCCGGGCCTCGTGCTCATGGACATCCGGATGCCCGACCTCGGCGGCACCGAGGCTCTGAAGCTGCTGCGCGAGGACTCGCGCACGGCGCAGATCCCGATCGTCGCGCTCACGTCCTCGACGATGCACGGCGACGAAGAGCGGTTCCTCCAGGAGGGCTTCGACGGCTACCTCGCCAAGCCGATCAGCGTGCGCGAGTTCCCCGATCAGGTGCGGGGGTTCCTCCGCGAATGAGCGCCGAGAACGCGGCACGGGTCCTCGTCGTGGACGACATGCCAGCGAACGTGCGGCTGCTCGAAGCGATCCTCGGACCGGCCGGCTATTCGCTCCTGTCCGCCGCGTCGGGCCCCCGGGCCCTCGAGCTCGTGGTGAGCGAGCTGCCGGATCTCGTCCTGCTCGATGTCCAGATGGCGGGCATGAACGGCTACGAGGTCTGCCGGCGCATCCGCGAGAACGAGACCACGGCTCTCCTGCCGGTCGTGATGGTCACGTCGCACGACTCCGAAGCGCGCATTGACGGGATCCGGGCCGGTGCGGACGACTTCGTGACGAAGCCGTTCGACCAGCAGGAGCTCCTGCTGCGCGTCCGCTCGCTCGTGCGCATCAAGCGATACCACGACACGATCCGCTCCCAGGCTGTCGAGCTCGCAGAGCTCAACTCGACGCTCGAGCTGCGGGTCTCGCAGCAGGTCGAGGAGCTCGAGCGCATGGCGCGGCTGCGGCGCTTCCTCTCGCCGACGCTCGCCGAGGTCGTCATGGAGCGCGGCGACGCCGTGCTCGAGAGCCACCGGCGCGAGCTCGCGGTTCTCTTCGGCGACCTGCGTGGCTGGACAGACTTCAGCGCCGCCACCGAGCCCGAGGAGGTGATGAGTGTGGTCGGCTCCTATCACGCCGCGATGGGAGAGCTGATCTCGACGTACGAGGCGACGGTCGGCTGGTTCGCCGGTGACGGGCTCATGGTCTGGTTCAACGACCCGATCGCGTGCGACGACCCGGCGGAGAGGGCGGTGCGGATGGCGGTCGAGATGCGGGAGGCGATGTCGGCCCTCACCGCTGTCTGGCGGAAGCGCGGTCACGAGCTCGACTTCTCGCTGGGCGTCGCGCTCGGCTACGCCACGATCGGCCGGATTGGCTTCGACGGCCGCTACGACTACGGCGCGGTCGGAAGCGTGCTCAACCTCGCCTCACGGCTCTGCGACGCCGCGGGGCCTGGGCAAGTCGTGATCTCTCAACGCGTGCTCTCCGAGGTCGAGAACCTCGTCGAGGCCGAGCCGCTGGGAGGGCTCGAGCTGAAGGGTTTCGTCAGGCCCGTCGAGGCGTACGCGGTCGCCGCGCTCGTTCGGGCCCGCGCCTAGAGGCCGAGGCGCTCCAGCGTCGACTCGTCGCGGCGCCACCTGGGGCGCACCTTGACCCTGAGCTCGAGGAAGACAGGATGGCCGAGCAGCGCCTCGATCTCCGGCCTCGCGCGCGAGCCGATCTCCTTCACGATCGCGCCGCCTTTGCCCACCACGATCTGCTTCTGCGAGTCGGTCTCGACGAGGATGGAAGCCCGCACGACCTTCTCTTCGATGTCCTCCACCTCGACCGAGATCGCGTGCGGCACCTCGTCGCGCGTCAGCCAGAGCGCCTTCTCGCGCACCAACTCGGCGAGCTGTAGCTCGAGCGAGAGATCGCTGCGCTGCTCCACCGGGAAGTAGAGCGGCCCCTCGGGCAGGAGCGCGACGAGTTCCTCGCGGAGCGCGGGAATGCCGTCGCCGGTCTTGGCGCTCACCGGGTGGAGCGCGTGGAAAGGCCCGAGCTTCGCCGCCGCGTTCATCTGGGTCGCGATGTGCCCCGCCTTGAGCCGGTCGATCTTGTTGAGCGCGATCACGACGGGGACGCCGAGCCCGAAGACGCGCGAAGCGATGAAGCGGTCGCCGGCGCCGATCCGCTCGCGCGCCGAGAGCACGAGGAGGACGGCCTCCACCTCCTCGAACGCCGCGTCGACGGTCTTCTGCATGCGCTCGGTGAGCTCGTCGAGCGGCCGCTGGAAGCCGGGGAGGTCAGCGAGGACGAGCTGGTAGTCGTCGCCGTTCGCGATGCCGAAGATGCGTCGCCGGGTCGTCTGAGGCTTGTCCGAGACGATCGCGACCTTGCTGCCGCAAAGCGCGTTGACGAGCGTCGACTTGCCGACGTTCGGCCTGCCTGCGACCGAGACGATTCCCGACTTCATTCCTCCGGCAGGTCCCACGTCTCCGGCAGCAGTTCGTCCGGCGCGTACGTTGCAACCGTTCCGTCGGCGCGGCGGAAATGGACACGGTCGAACCGCCACTCGTGCAACCACTGGCGGCAGCCGCCGCACGGCGAGGCCGTGATCGCGATCGCCTCCAGCTCGCCCGGCTTCAGACCCTCGCTCGCCGCCTTGGAGATGGCCGACCGTTCCGAGCAGACTCCGAGCGGATAGGCCGCGTTCTCGACGTTCGCGCCCGTGAAGACGCGGCCGTCGCGCGCGAGCGCAGCCGCCCCGACGAAGTAGTTCGAATACGGGGCGTATGCATTCGTCGCCGCTGCGTCTGCCTCTGCGAGCAGCTCTTCAGCCGTCATGAGAGGGATCCTCCGCCATAGAGGAAGTGGCCGTTGGCCGTGTCGTGGAGCTCGAGCTCGAAGCCGAGCGGCAGCACGCGCTCGGCGAGCTCGTCGGGCGCCCAGCGCCGCTTCACGATCCGAAACGTGCGCCCGTCGGCAAGCGCACGCGTCTCTTCCCCGTCGACCTGGTCGGTGCCCGTGTGCGCCGTGTCCCCGGCGCCGCTGTCGACGAGGAAGACGCGCCCGCCCGGATCGAGCGCGGCCCGCACGAGCGACCAGAACTCGTCGAACCGTTCCTCGGGGACGTGCGAGAGCCAGAAGGAGAAGAAGACGAGGTCGAAGCGCTCGGCCGGATCCCACGCGAAGACGTCCGCGCGCACGAGGTCGGCGGCGGAGGTGTTGAGGGCGAGCGTCTCGGCGTTCGCGTCGACGGCGACCGCGCGATCCGCCAGCTCGACGAGCTTGCGCGTCCAGATGCCCGTGCCCGCAGCGAGCTCGAGCACCGTTCCGCCCGCCACCACGGCACCGAGTGCCGCCTCCGCTTCCGCCACGTCCGCCTGCCAGCGCGCGAGCGCGCCAGGGTCGAGCTCGTAGCGGCCGCGCCGGTACCACCAGTCGTCGTACTCCGGTGCGCGCTCGGCGTAGTAGCGCTTCTGCTCGCTGAGGAGATCGGTCATGCCGCGACCGCCTCGCTGAGGAACGCCTCGACGCCGGCGAGCGAGTCGGCGTAACGGGCGGCACGCGGATCGGGACGGCGCACGAGCACCGCAGGAATCCCGAGCGCCTCGGCCCCGAGCACGTCCGCGACGACGTTGTCGCCGATCATCCACACCTCGGCCGGCCGCAGCGTCTCGAGCACCGAGGCGTACGCCTGCTCGTGCGGCTTCTCGTAGCCCGTCTCGGCCGAGCACGAGAGGAACGAGACGACTTCGTCGAGGCCGAGCGCCGCGACGATCTGCCGCAACTCGGGGACGTGGTTCGAGAGGATCGCGTGCGTCCAGCCAGCCTCCGCAAGCCGGTCGAGCGCGGGCAGCGTGTCGTCGAACAACTCCCACCCGACGTCGGGATCGACGTAGAGCCGCTGCGCCGCGACGGCGAGTTCGAGCGCCCGCGCCGGCTCGTAC
>DATFSG010000319.1:0-13643 GCA_035262765.1 Gaiellaceae bacterium
GCGGCCGTCTAGCGTCGAGGAGCTCGACGGCGGAGTCTTCCTGCACGGCGGCTCGGAGGTCGTGCCGCTGCTGCGGGAGGGATTGCTCGAGGCCGAGCAGCTCGTCGACGTGCGCGGCGTCGTGCCGCGCGGCATCGACGGAGCGGTCATCGGGGCGGGGACGACGCTCGCGGAGCTCGAGGCGGAGCCGGCCATTCCGGACGCGCTGCGCGAGGCATGCCGGCTCGCGGCGTCGCCGCAACTCCGCAACATGAGCTCGCTCGGCGGCAACCTCCTCCAGTCGACCCGCTGCTGGTACTGGCGGCTCGGTTACCGGTGCCGGCTGCACGGCGGCGACCGCTGCCACGCTCGCGACGGCGAGCACCGCGAGCACGCTATCTTCGCGAACGGCTTCTGCGCCTCGGCGCATCCGTCAGACGTTGCGGCGGCGCTCGTCGCGCTCGGAGCACGCGTGCGGACGAACAGACGCGGGCTCGGAGTCGAGGAGCTCTACCGGCTCCCCGACGAGGGCAACCGAAGCACGACGACGCTCGAGGACGGCGAGTTGCTGCTGGAAATCGAGCTCCCGCCGGTGGACGCGAGCGTCTACCTCAAGGCGATGGACCGCAAGCGCTGGTCGTTCCCGCAGGTCGGCGTCGCGGTCGCACGGCATGCCGACGGCTCGACGCGCATCGCCCTCGCGGGCGTCGCACCGACCCCGTGGCTGATCGAGAGCGTCGACGATCTCGGCGCGGCAACTCCGCTGCCGCGCACCGAGTGGAAGGTGCCGCTCGCGCAGGCGCTCGTGCGCCGCGCGCTCGCTCAGCTCGCGTGATCGCCGCGGTCGTCCTCGCGGCGGGCGCCTCGTCCCGCTACGGGACAGAGCCGCCGAAGCAGGTCGAGCTGCTGCCGCGGGTGCTCGCGGCGTTGCGGGAGAGCTCGGTCGACGAGATCGTCGTCGTGAGCGGAGCGCACCAGCTGCCGGTCGAGAGCGTGCACTGCCCAGCCTGGGAACGCGGCCCGGGCGCCTCGCTGCGCTGCGGCCTCGCGGCGCTCCCCGCCGAGACGGAAGCCGCTGTCGTCGTGCTCGCTGACGGCCCAGACCTCGACCCGCGGGCGGTCGACCGCATCGTGCAGGACTGGCGCACGAGTGGCGGCGAGGCGGTGGCCGCGACCTACGGCGGCGTCCGGCTCCACCCGGTCCTGCTCGTGCGCGCGCTCTGGAGCGACGTCCCCGACGAGGGCGCAAAGTCGCTCCCGGCTCGCCTCGTCCCGTGCGACGACCTCACCCCGCCCGGGGACGTGGACGAGCCCGGGGCTTGACCCACGCGGTACCGGAGCAGACCATTCCGGCATGCGGCGTCTTCGTCCAGTTGGAGCAGCTGCGCTCGCGTGCGTGGCGTTGCTCGCCGGCTGCGGCGGGAACTTCCTCTTCACGCCATCCCCGCCGGAGGGGCCTCTGCAGGTGAACCCGGCGCTACGCGAGCGTGTCGTAAAGGTCTACTTCTGCTCACCCGTGCAGTGCGCGAAAAGCGCAACCCGCCGCGAGGAGCGCCGAGTCGGCGGGCACCTGCGACGCGAACCGTGCGTGCGAAGCGTCGTCTTCACGTCCAAAGCCCAAGCCTTGGCCAGGCTCAGGAAGCTGCACCCGAAGCTCGTCGGGGCAATGCCGCCGGGGGTCGGGAACCCGCTGCCGGACTCGTACACCGTGAGCCCGGACGAGCCCTCCTGCGCGGCGGCGATTGCGGGGGCTGCCCGCGCTGCCCACTGGCCGGGTGTCCAGCAGGTCACGCTCGCGCGCCGCAGGCACTAGGGGCTACTCGAGCGGGATCCTGAGAGCGGCCAGCTTCTGCCGGAGCTCTGCCGGCATCTCTTCTGTCACCGCTTTGCGCACGTAGATCCGCAGGCTCTCCTCGAACTTGTAGCGCCGCCGGCAGTCCGTGCACTCGGCGAGATGTGTCTCCGCCCGCTCCATCTCCTCATCGGTGAGGACGTGGTCCAGGTACGGCTGCATCATCTCCTCGCAGTGCGCGCAGGGGTCGTTCATGTCGCCTCCTCCAGGGCGGACTCGGCCAGCTCCCGCTTCAGGATGCGGCGTCCCCGGTGGAGCCTCGACATCACCGTGCCGACCGGGATGTCGAGGATCTGAGCCGCGTCCGCGTAGCTGAAGTCGCCGAGATCTACGAGCACGATCACGTCGCGAAAGTCGTGTGGCACCGCGGAGAGCGCCGTCACGATGTCGTCCTGCGACAAACGCTCCACGACCTGCTCCTCGTCGGAGACACCGTCCCCGTTCTCCGCGAGCTTGTCGTAGAGGAAGTAGTCGTTCGCCTCGAGCGGCGTCATCTGTGGTGCTCGCTGCTGCCGCCGCCCGCGGTCGATGTTGAGGTTGGTGAGGATCCGCAGCAGCCACGCGCGCATGTTCGTGCCGGGCGTGAACGAACGCCAACTGCGGAACGCCCTCGCGTACGTCTCCTGCATGAGCTCGTCGGCGTCCTCGCGCGAATTCGCGAGGTGCCGCGCAACGCGGTAGACCTGATCGGAGAGCGCCAGCGCGTCCTCCTCGAATCGGACGCGGTCGCGCGCCTCGGTCGCGAGTCGCTGCGCGTCCTCCGGCTCCGTGTCCATGGGAACTACCGTAACAGCGGCCGCCATTCCCTCCCGAACGGCTGCACGGCCTTCGCTATTCCTGGCTAGACCGCAGCGAGCTCGGGGAAGCCAGCCTTGGTGAGGCGCTCGACGATCGCTTCGCGGCTCGTCTGCTCGTCGTCCCAGGCGAGCGAGACCTGGCCCATCAGCGTCGCGTTCGCCGCCTCGAGGCCCTCGTGGCCCTCGAGTGCGTGCGCGAGTCGCATCACGCACCGCTCGCAGCGGACGCCGCCGACCTGGATCGTCTCGCTCTGGGTCGCCATGCGGTCAGCCTAGCGTCAGCGCCACGAGCTCCCGGACGGCAGCCTCCGGCCCAAGTGCGAGTTGACGTTCGGCCTCTGGGCTGCCACCCTCGCGGCCGGCGGCGTCGCGTCGCGCCGCGTACTCCTCGCGGTCGAACGGCTGCCCGTCCGTCTCGGCGGCTTCCCGGACGACTTGCTGCACCTCCGCGGCGAGCTCGGCCGTCCGCCGCAGCGAGGTCGGCTGGTCGAGGACGCGCACCTCGAGGCTCCCGTACTCCGGCCGCGGCCAGGCGTCCCAGTGGCGGCGCTTGCTGTCGCCCTGCGTCGCTGCCTCCCAGTCGTCCCAGCTCCGCAAGAGCGGCGGCGGCCCACCCGTCGGCATCTCGAGCAGGATCTCGGAGCGGATCGAGCGCCGGCCGCTGTCCGCGCCGTCCCAGTACGGCGAGTTCGCCGACTTGGCGAGCAGCCCCGGCAGCCGCGGCACGACTCCTTCGAACGCGCGCAGGCACGTGTCGGGGTCGGGGACGGAGACGTGAACGTGGAGCCCGCAGACCTGCTGCCGATAGAGCTGCGGCCCGAGCTGCGCCTTCAGCCGCCAGTAACGCTCGACGGGAACGAGCGGCACACGCCCTCGCGCGGTGGGATGCGAGCCCGTCGCGAGAACCGCGAGGCCGTGCGCGGCCGCCCGCTCGGCCACCTCGCTCCGCAGCGCTCCCAGCTGTTCCTCGACCTCGTGGGGCGTCTCGACCACGGTCGTCGTGATCTCGACGAACGACTCGAACAGTTCCGGCTTGATCCGCTCGGTCGCCTCGCCGAATACGCGCGAGTACCCGTCCTGGGCTGGCTCGAGCGTCTCGGCGTCGACGAGCATCAGCTCCTCCTCGACCCCGAGCGACCACGGTGGCGCCGCTCCGAAGCGGCTGAGATCCATGGGCTCCCTACTTGCCGCGCACGCCGTGGACCGGCCGGCCGGCCGCCTCCCACGCGTAGTACGAGGCGCTCGGGCCGAAGTCCATTTCGTAGGAGATGATCCGCGGGTTGCGGCCGACCTCCTTCGCGCGCTGCGCGTGGCGCAGGAGGTTCGGATCGTCCTGTTCCTCCCAGACGAGCACGAGATGCGCCGCCGTCATGAACACGGCCACGAACGTGCAGTCGGGCGCCGGACAGGGGAAGGGGTCAGTACTGACGCAGAACCAGCCGACGTGGTCGTGGCCGTTCTCCGTCCACAGGTCCTCGGCCGCCTCCGGAATGGCCTCGTCGACGAGCCCGCCTCTGCCCGTGTGGATCTCCCCGCGCTCCACCGCGCAAAGGTAGCGACTGCTTCCCTCTCGTCGTCGTTACCCGTGCAACAAGAGCACCGGCTCACCAGTTCGGATCGAAGTTCGACCCCTTCTTTGAGCTGAGGTAGAGGATGTGACGAAGGCCCGAGCCGTTGGGCCGGATCTCCTTCAGGTAGTCGCCCGAGGGGAACACGATCCACTGGCCGTCCGGCGAGAAGCTCGGCTGGTCGCCGGTGACCCCGAGCGAGTGGTAGTGCGTGCCCGTGAGGTTCACGAGCTGGAGCTTGCCGCCGGAGTTGAACACGAGGTGCTTGCTGTCCGGCGACCAGGCGATGCAGAGCCCGGACGCCTTGCCGACCGCGCGCGAGTGGTGGGTCGTGGGCGAGTACAGGTAGATCCGACCGGGTGCAACGGAACTGACGAAGGCGATCCAGCGACCGTCCGGCGACCACTCCGGCTCCGTCGCGCCGGTCGGGAGGTTCGTCAGCCTGCGTACCCCGTGTGTGCGGACGTTCAGCACGAACAGCTGCTCCTTCCCGCCCTGGTTGTTGAGGTAGGCGGCAAAGACGAGCTCCGTCCCGTCGGGCGACCAGGAGAGGTCGGACGTCACGGTGCTGCCGTAAAGCTGCTCGGTTGCGTTGGTGAAGTGCGTCAGCTTGTGCTGGCCGGTCCCGTTCGCGTTCATCACCCAGATCTGGTCGCTCGTGTGCTTCGTGGGACGGAGGAAGGCGATCTGCTCGTGGTTCGGCGACCAGACAGGCGAGGTCTCGGTCACCTTGTCGTGCGTGAGGACTCGCAGGCCGGAGCCGTTCGCATCGACCACGGCGACCTCGCCCTTGCCGCAGTCGATCGGCACTTTCCCGGGGCCGTTCGGCGCCGGGGTCAGGCAGAAGCGATTCAGGCCGAAGACGATCTGACCCGTCGGCGGAGTGCCGCTGCTGGCGGACGCGGCGCCGGCGAGCAGGGCTAGCGAAGCGCACGTGGCGAGCAGCAGGCGTCTCATGGCGCGGGAGGGTACTCCGCGCATCCAACGGAGGACCAACGCCGCTCGAGAGCGCTAACGGATGCCCGTATCCAGCTTGAACGTCACGCGGCGGTAGCGGTGGGACGCGACCGTGACGTGCGCCGGCGTGACCACGGCATGACCGGTGGACGTCACCGTGTAAGCGCGCGGAGGCAGCGCGATCCGATACCGGCCCTGGCGGTCGGTGTGCGTGTGTGCCACCTCTCGACCGTTGCGCCAGAACATGAGCAGGGTGTGCGCGGCCGGACGGGTGCACGGCTGCCCGACCTTGCACACCGGATACCCCGGATCGAGGAGCGCCGTGCCGCGAAGCCCGCTCGTCGTGGTGGTGGCGCCGGCAGCGCAGCTCCCGGCGAGAAGAAGCAGTACCACGGTTGTCAGCAGAACCTTCATGTGCTCAGTGTTGCCGGAGAGCGGCGGGACCTAACAGGCCCCGCCGCTCTCCGCGGTCTCTCTCGCCTAGCAGCCCGTGGGCCGCAGGTTGAAGTTGACCGTCGTGGTCTTGCCTTGCTGGATCTTCGCCGACTTGGTCTGAGCGATCCACCCGTTCGCCGTGGCGATCAGCGAATAGGTGTCCTTCGGACCCCAGAAGGCGTAGTTCCCGTTCTTGTCCGACTTTGCCGTCCACGAGAAGCCGGATCCGGTGCCGTCCGCGAAGACGACTGCCGAGAGGCCCTTCGTGACGTTGTTGCAGTCCGTCCCCGTGACAGTCCCTTGCATCTTGCCCCAGGACTTCGGAGGCGTCACGTTCACGGTGACGCCGATGGGGCTGATGGTCTGCGGGGTATCGGCGTTGACGAGGAGCTGAGCGGTGTACGTGCCCGGCTGGGTGACACCGTCGGCCGTGGTCGCCGCCAGAGTGACGGTGACGCTGACCGTGGCGCCCTTCGGGACCGTGAACTGCTTCGGGCTCTCGTCGAGCCACGGCACGTCGGTCGTGCCGCACTGGTCGAGGCCCGGCCCGAGCACCTCGGAGTCGGCCGTCGGCGAGAAGCCTCCGGACGATCCGCCGATCTTGTAGTAGCCGCATCCTCCGCCGGCGCGATAGCGCGGGAACTGCGCATTCGGAATCGCGCTCCAACTATCGCTCGACGGGGTGTATGCGAACCCCTCGTTGGTGACCGTGCTGGACTGGTTGATCACGCCGCCCGACAGGACGAGCTCACCGGTCGGTGAACCGGAGACGCCGCCCCAGAGGTCGGTCGGCATGTTTGCGATCGGGCTCCACGAGTCGGAGCTCGGGTCGTACACGTTGCCGGTGTTGAACGTCGTGCCGCCGTTGATACCGCCGGCGCAGTACACCTTGCCGTTGACACCGCCGCACCCTTCCCAGGAGTTCCCGGTCGGGTAGTTCGCGGCACTCGACCAGCTGTTGCTGGACGGGTCGTAGACCTCGACCTTGTTCGACGCGGTGCATGAGCCGTCGGCACAGCCGCCGACGAAGTAGATCTTGCCGTTGGCAACGGCCACGCCCGGAGCAGCCGACGGACTCGGGTTCGGAGCCACTGTGCTCCAGCTGTTGCTACCCGGGTCGTAGACCTCGGTCGTGGCGATCGGCGTACCGGTGGTGTCCCAGCCGCCGGTCACGTACAGCTTCCCGTTGACTGCGGCCACGCCAGGCTTCTCACGCGCGTTCGCCATGTTCGCGATCGGCGTCCACGCGTTCGTGCTCTGGTCGTAGACGAAGCCCTGGTTCGTGATCGAGAGGCTGCCGTTGATGCCGCCGACGCAGTACTCCTTCCCGTTGATGAAGTCGCACCCGTTGTCCATGACCGCCGTCGGGTAGTTGGCGATCGTCGCCCAGGTCGGATCCTTCGGTGCCCCGGCGTCAACCGGCGGCGCATTGCCGTTCTGGTTGTCGCCGAGCCAGGCCGGGCTGGCCGGGTTGTCGTCGGGCAGCTTGATGTTGGAGAGCGGTGCGCCCTGCGACTGCAGGAGCTGGAACCCGCCTCCCTGCTCGTTCAGCATCACGTGCGCGTCCCCAGTGCCGTCGTTCTTGAAGTTCAGCGTCTGGGTCGTCGTCGAGCCGAGCACCTGCGTGCTCGAGACCGAGCTCGGCGTGATCACCAGGTGACCCGAACCGAGCGCGAAGTCCTGCCTCACCGTTCCGTTGCCGGCGACGTTCGCCGTCTCGGTGTCGGATGCGTGCTGCGACGCGCTGGCCGTGAACGGATGCGAGCCCGTCAGGGTGGAGAACAGGATGTAGAACCCACCCGGGTTGTTCGGGTCGTCCGGCACGGCTGCGGTGGTCGCGTTGTCGCTCGGGGCGTCATTGCTCGTGACCTTCGCGCCGTTGATGGCGTTGCCGGTCGTGAGGTCGGACACGTTCCCCTCCACGAGGCCGCCCGGAATCACCGCGCACGAGCCCTTCGTGACGTTGACGTCGTCGACCTCCCACCAGAACCCGAAGCTGGCGGTGAAGTGGAAGCGCAGCTTCACGTTGGCCTGGTTCGCGGCCTGCGGCAGGTTGACGGTTTCGAGGTCCGGCCCACGCACGCTGTCACTCGTGTGCTGCCAGACATTCGTCCACGTCGTTCCACCGTCGGTCGACACGTCGACGTCCCCGGTCTGTCCCGGGAAGCCGAAGTAGTCGTTGTGGAACGTCAACTTCGGTGCAGGCGAGTTGGACAGGTCGAGCGTCGGTGAGACGAGCGACGTGTCCTGACTACTGCTGAACCCGTAGAAGTCCGAGTTGATGTCGGCGAAGTTGCCGGTGCCGCCCGTGTTGTTCGGCTGGCCCTCCGGGTCGTTGAGCTGCCAGACCTGACCGTTCCCCAGAGGATCGGTGACGTTCCAGCCCGGAGGCGGGAACCCGTTGCCACCGTCGAAGTTCTCCGAGAGCGCGGTGTTCTGCTGGTAGCCCGGTGCCGAGCAGTCCGGACTCACCGAGAGCTGCACATCGTGGGTCGTGTCACTCCCGCCGACGGCGATCGACTGCTCGCTCGGCTGGTAGCCCGACACCTTGGACGTGAAGGTCACGTCGTAGGTGGCGTTGGCCGGCAGCTGGATGCTGTAGTGGCCCGTGATCGGGTCGGTGAAGAACGGCGACGCCGGGTCGCCGGCGACGTCGATCCGCGTGTACAGCGGCCAGCTGTGACCTGACCCGTCCGTGACGTTGCCGCTCAGAGTCACCGACGGCGACGGCTGTAGTGCCACGTTTTTCGTCGTCGTGGTGCCGTCCGTGATTCCTACGCCGGACTCGGTGTCGGTCCCGAAGCCGAAGTCCGAGTAGGTGACGTCGTACGTCCCCACCGGCAGGTTGATGCTGTAGTTGCCGTTGCTGTCGGTGGTGGTGCTACCGAAGGACTGCCCACCCTGGGACGCGTCCACCGTGGCACCCGCGAGCGGGTTGCCGTTGCTGGCATTGGTAACCGTGCCGGCCAGGGTTCCGCTCGGGCCCGAGGTACAGCTCGGGAACTTGAAGCTCCCGATCCGCGTGTGCCAGTTGAACGAACTGGTCGACTGGTAGTACTCGTTCGTGTACCAGAACGTGCAGTCGTCCGACGGGTCGACAGTCAGACCCGAGTAGTCGCCCCAGCGGCTGTTGGTGTCGGTCTGGCTGCCGGTGCCGGCGAAGAGCGTTGCCTCGCCCTGGGCCAGCGTGTTCAGTGGATCGCCCGCCAGCCGGCCCGCATAGCGGATCTCCGGATGGATGCTGGAGGACGAGGCGCTGAACCCGACGGCAATGTCGCCGCTGGCGTCCATGGCCGCGCTGCCCATCCAGCGGTAGGTGTCGTCCGGTGAGTACGTGCTTTGCTGCACGAAGCCGGGCGTCCCGGACGTGGCGTTGTTGATCTCGTACCAGCGGATGCCCGCATGGCCGTTCGAGTCCACCGTCATGTTCCCAACGAGCGCTTCGTGGCCGTCGGGGAAGCGGCGGTAGTCGTTTCGGTACATGCTGCGGTCGCCGAGCGTGTCGAGCGTGTCGCTCGTACCCGCCTGCGGCACACAGTTTCCGGCCGACCCGCCGCAGACCACGTTGAACGGATCCGGCGTGAGAGTGCCGGCCTGCGTGAACGTCGAGTTGGACGGATTGGTGAAGTCGGCGTGGAACCGCCAGATCTTCCAGGTCGGGTTCGTGCCGATCTCCGTGTACGGGTTAGGTGCTCCCGCCGGCGGCAGGATCGAGCCGTCGAAGTCGGCCGGCATGAGCTGGTCGTCCGATGGGCTGAGCATGCCGGTGCTGATGACCGTCGCCGGGTTGCCGTTCAGCATGTCCGCGCGATCCAGCGCGAACGGCTGCGGCCCGAGGAAGGCCGTTCCCGACGCGTTGAAGATGTTGAAGCTCATGTAGTAGGCGTCGGGCCACACACTGAGCTTGTCGTAGTCGTAGAAGTTGTTGCCGAAGATCGACCCGAGGTCGAAGTCGTAACGGTTCCACGATCCCGTGGCATCGGAAGTCGTCGAGACCGCAACGCATTCGTTGCTCGGCTGGGCCGTCCCCGCCAACTGGGCGATCATCCAGCGGTCGGCGATCTTGTCGTAGAGGACGATCGGGTCGCCCTCGCCGTTGTTCTCGCAGACCCCGCCGAAGCCGCTCCAGATCGACTCGATGCTGACCGGCCCGCCCATCAGCGGGTTGCCGGTGCTCTTGTCGAACACCTCGAGCGCCGTGTTCACGATCTGAACGTACTGCGAATTCCCAACCGCGCCGTTCGGGTCAGGTGGGGCACACCCACAGTTGACGCCCGGGAACGAGATCCCCTCGAAGTTCTGGGTCGTGCCGGGCATCTTCGGCGCCGCGAGCTTCGTCTGAGCGTGGCCCACGGATGGGCCGGCATTCCGCGGCGTCGTCTTCGACTTGGGAAGCGGCAGAACCGGAACGATCTGCTGCTTCGTCGGGGCCGTGGCCGGAGTGGCCAGGTTGCGGAGCGGCGCCGACGTGTCGTTCTTGGACGACTGGCCGACCACCACCTGGTTGCCACTCGGGCCGGTCAAGGTCGTGCCGGCAGGCCCGCTCTGCGTCGCAGACGACGTGGTGCTGGCGGTGTGTGGACCGGGGTGGGGTAGCCAGGTCCATGCTCCTGGATCGGTCGGTTGTGTCTGGGCCGGCGCGGCGGCGGCGATCGAGACGACCACCGTGACGGCGAGGATCAGAGAGACGACAAACAGCGTTCGGGATGGGCGCCAAAGGCGCCTCCCGGAGGCTGACGGTTTAAATCGCACGCGCATTCCCCCCTTGCTGTTGTGTTTCGGGGCGCTCTGGGCACTCAGAGGGGCCGGTACTCCCCTGGGCCTGCGCCTCGGCGCTTGCGCCTCGCTCTCTTGGGGCGAGGCGGCTCCTCGTCATCCGTCCCGGCAGGCTCGGGCGCAGGCGCGATCAGGTCTTCTGTCTTGCGCTTCGAGACCTGTTCTCGTGACTGGCCCTTGCGTTTCCGAGACGGAACCGGCATCGACCCCGGCACGCTAGGAAGAGCGCGCGTTGCTTGTAAACGGGGTGGCTACCCCAAACTATTTGGTTGGGGTCTCCCTCTCGGCGCGGAGCAGCTCGGCGAGCTCGTGTCTCGAGGCCGCGCCCAGCTTTCGCATCGCCGATGTCATGTGGTGCTCGACGGTGCTGCGGGAGACCGTGAGGGACAGCGCGATCTCGCGATTGCTCATTCCACCGCTCGCGAGCTGCGCCACCTCCTTCTCGCGCGGAGAGAGCTCCCTGCCGTAGCCCTTTCGCCCGGCTCGGTGCGGCGGGACCAGACCGCTCCTGCGCAGCGTCGCCCTGACCCGGCCCGCGTCCCACGAGGCTCCGAACCCCCGATAGCGGTCCATCGCCTCCAGGAGCAGTCTCCGTCCTTCCTCAGGGCGGCCGGCCAACAGCGAGCCGCCACGATGTTCGCGAGCCCTCGCGGCGTCGTAGGGACGCGGCAGTGACCGCCAGCGGCGCTCGGCGGCCGCGTACTCGCGAGTCGCCCGCTCGGCATCTCCCTCGGCTTCTGCGACGAGACCGCGACAGACCCGAAGCGCGGCCGACGGGGCGGGAGCGTCCCGAGCTGCGAGCCCGCGGGCGAAGCGATCGACGAGCCTCGCCGCCTCCGTCTGTTTCCCCGCCCGGATCAGCGCTTCGACCGCCGGCGGCGCCACGTCCGTTGCCCAGATCCAGATGCCCTGCCGCTCGACGAGGTCGAGTGCTCGCATCGCAGCCGCAAGAGCCTCTTCGGGGTTGTCCTGCGCGAGCTTGATCCGAGCCAGCCCTCCGCAGACCCATGGCACCATCGTGATGTCGCAGAGCTCCTCCTCGAGGAGGTGCTCGAAGCCCTCGGTCGCAAGGCGAAGGTCCCCGGCGGCCAGCTGCAGGAGCCCGAGAACCGCTTCCAGGTCGGCGAGGTGCGGTAGCCGGTCCTCCCCCTCGTCGAGCAAGAGACGAATGCGCTCTTCCAGGCCATCCCAGTTGCCGGCGGCGAAGTCGAGCTGGGCCGACGTCACGCTGGCGATCACGTGCTCGCGGAATGTCCCCGGGCCGGTGGCGAGGTCCTGCTCGATGAACTCACCGGCGCGGTCGTGGTAGCCGAGATGGAGCAGCGCGTCGGCCAGGTTGCCGTACGCACGCGCCGCCTGCCTGACCTCGTCGATCTCCCGGCCGGGCGCCGGGATCTCGTCGATCGCCTCCCAGGCGCGTTCGTCTCCGAGAATCAACAGAGTGCAGGCCCGGTCCGCCGAGAGCCTGATCTGCAAAGCACGGTCGTTGGAGCGGGCGGCTTCGGCCGCCGCCCGATCGACCCAGTTCAGATACTCGTCGAACCTCCCCGCGCGGAAGGACGGCTGCGCCAGGAACGCCATCGCGCTGGCGGACAGGGCGGGCCGCGAGTGGAGGAGGTCGACCGCCTCTCGGACCAGCGCGTAGCCCTCGTCGTCCTCACCCGCCTGGCAGAGGAAGCGCCCGAGATGGAGCCGGATCTCCCCGCGAACCTCGGGCGGCAGCGCCTGCTCGTCGAGCAGCGGCCGCACGAGCTCCGCGGCGTCTTTGTGGCCGAAGGAGTCAAACGCGCCGATCAGGAACTTGATCGCGAGCTGGGCTCGTCTCGCCGGTGCGAGGGGCTCCACGCCGAGCGCCTCGCCCAGGAACCGGTACGCGGTCACCGCGTCGTCGAGTGACGTCGCGCGATCCGCGGACGCTTCGGCGTAGAACGTCCACTCCTCCGTCTTGGCTGCCGCCTTGTAGTGGTGGGCCAGGCGGGCCAGCGGCTTGGGCTGCTCTTTCTCGAGCTCTTGCGCTGCTCGCAGATGCAGGCGCCGCCGCACCGGCGACGACAGAGCCTCCTCGACCGCCTGGCGAGCGAGGTCGTGCCGCAGACGGAAGCGGTCCTCACTCGCCTCGACGAGCAACGCAGCAGAGAGGGCTTGCGCGAGCGCGGTCTCGGTCCGCCGCCGGCGGAGATCCGCGACGCTGCCGAGCAGCTCCTCACTTGCCTGCACGCCCAGCACGGCGGAGGCACGAACGACGGCCCGGGCGCCGGGATCAAGCCTCCGCAGCCGTTCGAGGACGAAGTCACGGACTGCGCCCGGGACCGCGAGATCCTCGAGCGAGCGACGAACCCACGCTCCCTTGCGCTGGACGAGGTCCTCCCGATTCTCGAGCAGCCGGAGCACTTCCTCGACGGCAAACGGCAGGCCGCCGCTTCCCTGGAACAGATAGTCGGCGAATTCGGCGGAGATCTCCTCGGTCTCGAGAATCACCTCGGCGAGCGCTCTGACCTCCTCCCTGTCGAGCGGGAGCAGCTCCAGCTGGAGGTGGGTCGCGTGGCTCGGGAGATGCGCCGCCAGCGACAACAGCGCCGAGCCCGCATGCACTTCCTCCCGGCGATACGTGCAGACGAGCGTCAGCTCGGACGGCAGCTGCGGGCAGAGGAAGCGCAGGAACTCCGAGGTCTGTTCATCCGCCCAGTGCAGGTCCTCGAGCACGAGAACGCTGCGACCGAGCGCGTCCATGAGCTCGCGCAGCGCCCGAAAGAGCCGGTGCCGCTCGGCAACGCGGTCGTCGAGCGGC
The DNA here is from genome assembly GCA_035262765.1 of Gaiellaceae bacterium. Classification (GTDB taxonomy): domain Bacteria; phylum Actinomycetota; class Thermoleophilia; order Gaiellales; family Gaiellaceae; genus Palsa-739. Next base: position 13,153 of record DATFSG010000319.1, read on the forward strand.
GCCGGTGCGTCGGGCAGGAGCGGCGCCAGCTCCGGAAGGAGCGGTCGCAGCACGCCTGTGACCGGGCCTAAACCGGTCCTCCCGGGGCCGGCGTTCCGGAGTGCCTCCAGCACCGGGCCCAACGGAAAGGGCTCGGCGAGGGACTGACAGTTGCCGACGTAGCAGTGGGCTCCTTCGAGCTCCGGCGCATCCAGGAGCTCTTCGACCAGCCGTGTCTTCCCGACCCCGGCCTCGCCCTCGATGACGACGAGCGCGGGAGGGCCGGCCACCGCCTGCAGCAACGATCCGAGCTCGTCGTTCCGGCCAACCAGGACCGGCGACGCGAGGCGACCGCGCGTCCGCGCAGGCGAAGCAGAGGCGCGTCCAGCGAGCCCGACGCGCCTCGATTCGTGCCGCAGGGTCTCGAGCTGTACGGCCTTCAGCCGAGTCAACCTCTGAAGCTCCCCCCGAATCGCTGCCCCAGGAACCTAGCAAGCGGTCTCCGGCGAGGC
>DATFSG010000320.1:0-18266 GCA_035262765.1 Gaiellaceae bacterium
TGCGTCACCGACACGCTCGTCACGACCGACCGGACGCGCACCCTGGCCGCGGCGCTCGGCGCGCAATACGAGGAGCTCGATCTGCGCGGCGGCCACATGTGGATGCTGTCCGACGGCTCGCAGCTCGCATCCGCAGTCGCCTGTTAAGGCTGCCGGAACCTTAGTTTCGGATCTCGTAAACCTGCCTTTTAAGCAGGTATAGAAACGACCCGGTCGGGAAGAGCCAACGCACTACGAATCAAAGCGTGCGCTTCCCCCGCGGCTACGGATGCCGTGCATGAGCGCCCGTGTGAGCACCAATAGGAGGGAAAGCTATGCGTTCGGCCAGACCCGAAAGACGAGGCGTCCGGACTGTTGTCGCGCTCGTCGGAGCCGGCGCCGTCCTCCTCGCGCTCGCAGCCTGCGGCGGCGGAGGAACCACCAACAACGGCGTCACCACCAGCAGTCCCGGATCGACCAAGACCGTCGCGGTCAAGAGCGGCGGTTCGCTCACGTACGCACTCGACGAGGACCTGGCGGGGTTCAACGTCCTCAACCTCGCGGAGAACGAGTTCGTGCTGCAGGAGATCATCGATCCCGTGTGGCCGAGCGTGTTCATCACGCCGCCCAACCTCAAGCCGACGATGGACAAGAACTTCGTCACGAGCGTCAAGCTGACGAAGCACAACCCGCAGACCATCGTCTACAAGATCAACCCGAAGGCGAAGTGGTCGGACGGCGTCCCGATCAGCGCCAGCGACTTCATCTACAACTGGCAGGCGCAGTCGGGGAACCCGAAGTTCACGGACAAGGGCGGCAAGCCGTTCGAGCCCGCGTCGACCTCGGGCTACAACCAGATCAAGTCGGTGACCGGCTCTGACGGCAACAAGACCGTGACCGTCGTCTTCTCGAAGCCGTTCGGCGACTGGCAGGCGCTCTTCTCGCCGCTCATCCCGGCGCACATCTCCCAGAAGGTCGGCTTCAACGAGGGTTGGGCGACCTTCGGTCCTGCGGCCCAGGTCTCGGGCGGCCCGTTCATGATCCAGAGCTACAAGAAGGGCTCCGACCTCGTCGAGGTGCCGAACCCGCACTACTGGGGCCCGAAGCCGAAGCTGTCGAAGCTCGTCTACCGGTTCATCCTCGACGACAGCCAGCAGCCGCCGGCTGTGCAGAACAACGAGGTCAACATGGTGAACCCGGCGCTGCCTGGCCTCGACTTCTACAACGCCGTGAAGTCGATCAACGGCTTCCAGGTCCAGGTCCAGCCGGGCCTCGAGTTCCAGCACATCGACTTCAACCAGGCGAACCCGTACCTCGCGAAGGCCGCGATTCGCCATGCGATCGCGTGGGGGACGGACCGGAACACGATCGCGCAGCGGTCGGCCGGCGAGATCTACCCGAACCTCCGGGCGCTGCAGAACCGGATCTTCATGCCGACCCAGCCGCAGTACAAGAACACGAGCGGCATCTACGGGAGCTTCAACCCGTCGCTGGCGAAGAAGACGCTGCAGAAGGCCGGCATGACCATGGGCTCCGACGGCTACTTCCAGCCGAACTTCGGGCCCGAGAAGGGCAAGGACTTCACGCTGACCCTCTCGACGACGGCCGGCGTGCCGGTCCGCGCGCAGATCGAGCAGCTCTTCCAGTCCGAGATGAAGACGATCGGCGTGAAGATCAACATCCAGAACTACACCGCCGACAAGCTCTTCGGCACCATCGGTCCGAAGGGCGAGTTCGACCTGATCGAGTTCGCCTGGGTCTCGACGCCGTTCGCGTCGGGGAACCAGTCGATCTACTGCTCGTTCACGAACACCGCGCTCTGCGGGTCGAACTGGAACCACTACGCCAACCCGAAGGTCGACGCGTTGTTCGACAAGGCTCTGACCACCCTGAGCCCGACCAAGGCGGCGACGCTCTACAACAAGGTCGACGCCGTCCTCTGGAAGGACATGGCGACGCTGCCGCTCTTCCAGCAGCCGCAGCTCTTCGGCTGGTCGTCGAAGTTCGGCAACGTCTTCCCGAACACGAGCTCGACCGGAATCCCGTGGAACGCGCACGAGTGGGGAGTGAAGTCGTCGTAGTCGCTCCCGCAGCGAACCCGTCGAGCCGGAGATACGCGAGCCGCCTCCCTCAGGGGGGCGGCTCGCACCCTGAGCGATGAGCGGCTTCATCGTCCGTCGTACGCTTGCGGGCATCGCCATCCTCTTCGTGGCGAGCTTCCTCACGTTCATCCTCGTCGCGGAGTCGGGCGACCCGCTCGCAACGCTGAAAGCCAACCCGCACACGACGCAGGCGGCGATCGACGCGGCCAGTGCGCGCCTCGGGCTCGACCACTCGGTCTTCGAGCGTTACTGGATCTGGCTCTCGCACTTCGTCCGGGGGGACATGGGCAACAGCACCCAGGGCGGACCGGTCGAGCCTCAGCTCTGGCAGCGCCTCGGCGTGACGATGAAGATGGTGCTGCCGGCGACGATCATCGCCGCGGTCATCGCCGTCGCGCTCGGGATTCTCGGGGCCGTCCGCCAATACAAGCTCGACGATCACATCTCGACGACCCTCGCCTACATCTTCTACGCGACCCCCGTCTTCGTGCTCGGCATCCTGCTCAAGGACTTCGTCGCGATCAACGTCAACAATGCGATCGGACACACGGTCGTGTACACGGTCGGCGACAGCACCGCCGGCTTCACCGGCGGCTTCGGCGCACGACTGGTCGACGACGTCGAGCACTCGATCCTGCCGGTGCTGACGCTCGTTCTGGTCACGTACGCCGCTTGGAGCCGCTACCAGCGCGCGTCGCTGCTCGACGTGCTCAACAGCGACTACGTGCGCTTCGCGCGCGCGAAGGGAGTGCCGAGGCGGCGGGTGCTCGTCCGGCACGCGCTGCGCAACGCGTTGATCCCGCTCACCACCGTGATCGCGCTCGACTTCGCGGCGATCATCGGCGGCGCCGTCATCACCGAGATCGTCTACGGCTGGGAGGGGATGGGCCAGTTCCTGCTCAACGGCCTCCAGGGACCGCTCACGCCGGACGTCAACGTCGTGCAGGCCTGGCTCGTAGTCACGGCCGCGATCATCATCCTCTTCAACCTGCTCGCGGACATCAGCTACGCGGCCCTCGACCCGAGGATCCGTTATGGCTGAGCCCCAGCGCGACGTCGGCGCGACCTACGGGACCGCCGCGACCGAGTACGCGGCCGACCGGGCGGTCGGAACGTCCGTGGAAGGCGCGCCGGAAGACACGGCCGGCCGCAGCCAGCTCAACCTCGCGTTCCACCGCTTCATCCACCACCGGATGGCGCTCGCCGGGCTCACGATCTTCGTCCTGCTCGTGGCGATCGCCTTCATCGTTCCGCACTTCTGGAAGTGGGGCTACGCCGAGATCACGCCGTCGTTCGCGAGCGGGCCGTCGCTCGAGCACCCGATGGGAACCGACACGATCGGCCACGACCTCTTCGCCCAGGTGATGCAGGCGACGCAGACCTCGCTCAAGTCGGCCTTCATCGTGACGGTGCTCGCGACGGTGGTCGGCACCGTGATCGGCGCCATCGCGGGCTACTACGGGAAGCTCGCCGACGCGACGCTGATGCGCTTCACCGATCTCGTCCTCACGGTGCCGCTGCTTGCGCTGCTGCTCGTGCTGGCGAACGTCCTCTCCAAGCAGAGCAGCAACTACATCTACATCGCGATCATCATCGCGGCGGTGCTGTGGACGTATCTCGCGCGACTTGTCCGCGGCACGTTCCTGTCGTTGCGCGAGCACGACTACGTGATCGCCGCGCGCGCGATCGGCGCGCGCGACCGGCGCATCATCTTCCGGCACATGGTCCCGAACGCGATGGGGCCGATCGTCGTCAACGCGACGCTGACGGTCGCGAACGCGATCCTGATCGAGTCGGCGCTCTCGTTCCTCGGGCTCGGCATCCAGCCGCCGGCTGTCTCGCTCGGCAATCTGATCGCCAACGGGCAGGGATCGGCGACGACGGAGTGGTGGCTCTTCGCCTTCCCGTCGGCCGTCCTGGTGCTCATCATTCTTGCGGTCAACTTCGTCGGCGACGGGCTGCGCGACGCGCTCGACCCGAGACAGACGCGGGTGCGCGCATGAGCGGCGAGGCGCTGCTCGAAGTCGAGAACCTCACCGTCTCCTTCCCGACCGACGAGGGAATCGTCCAGGCCGTGCGGGGCGTGAGCTTCTCGCTCGAGCCGGGCCGGGTGCTCGGGATTGCCGGCGAGTCGGGATCGGGCAAGTCCGTCACGACGCTCGCGATCATGGGCCTTCTCCCCAAGTCGGCGCGGGTCGCCGGCTCGGTCCGCTTCGACGGCCGCGAGTTGCTGAAGCTGTCGGAGCGCCAGCTCGAGACCGTCCGCGGCCGCCGGATCTCGGTGATCTTCCAGGACCCGATGACCTCGCTCAACCCCGTCTACACGGTCGGGTGGCAGGTGGCCGAGGCCATCCAGATGCACCAGGATGTCTCGAAGAAGCAGGCGTGGTCGCGCGCGATCGAGCTGCTCGAGCTGGTGGGCATCCCGCGCGCCGCCGAGCGCGCCCAGAGCTATCCGCACGAGTTCTCGGGCGGGATGCAGCAACGGGTCGTGATCGCGACGGCGATGGCCAACGACCCCGACGTGATCATCGCCGACGAGCCGACCACGGCCCTCGACGTCACGGTGCAGGCGCAGGTGCTCGATGCGCTGAAGGCGGCCCAGAAAGAGACGAACGCGGCCGTGATCTTCATCACCCACGACCTCGCCGCGATGGCCGGCATTGCGGACGAGATCATCATCATGTACGCGGGGAAGCCGGTCGAGTCGGCGCCGACCGACGAGATCTTCTACAGCCCGCGCATGCCGTACACGGTCGGGCTACTCGCCTCGCTGCCGCGGCTCGACACGGACGCCTCGGAGCCGCTGCGCCCGATTCCCGGGTCCCCGCCGCAGGTGATCGACCTGCCGCCGGGGTGCCCGTTCACCCCGCGCTGCCCGCTGGCGCGCGAGCGGTGCCACGAGGAGGAGCCTGAGCTGCGGCCGTTCGGTGAGGGCCACCTCACGGCTTGCCACTTCGCCGAGGAGCTGGAGTCGCGCGGCGGCGAGGAGATCTTCGCCCCGATCGCGGAAGACACGGAGGTCGTCGCGGGCTGATGGAAGCCGTCCTGCAAACGCCGCCGGAGGAGGGCACGCCGCTCCGGCCGGCTCGCAACGGCGAGGTTCTGCTCGAGGTCGAGAACCTCGTCAAGCACTACCCGATCCAGAGCGGCAAGCTCATCCGCCACAAGACCGGCGAGGTGCATGCCGTCAGCGGCGTGTCCTTCCACCTCGACATCGGCGAGACGCTCGGCATCGTCGGCGAGTCGGGCTGCGGCAAGACCACGCTTGGCCGCACGATCCTTCAGCTCCAGCCGGCGACGTCCGGCTCGGTCCGCTTCGAGGGCGAGGAGCTGACGACCAAGAAGGGCTCGGCGCTCCGGCACCTGCGCAGCGAGATCCAGGCGGTGTTCCAGGATCCGTACGCGTCGCTCGACCCGCGAATGCCGGTCGGGGAGATCGTGGCCGAGCCGCTGCGCATCCACGATCGCTGGGGACGGCGGAGCGGACCGCAGCGCGTGGCCGAGCTCTTTCGGCAAGTCGGCCTGAGCAAGGGCCACGCGAACCGCTACCCGCACGAGCTGTCGGGCGGACAGCGGCAGCGAGTCGGGATCGCCCGCGCCCTGGCGCTCGCGCCGAAGATGCTCGTCCTCGACGAGCCGGTCTCGGCGCTCGACGTCTCGATCCAGGCCGGGGTCGTCAACCTCCTCGACGGCCTCCAGAACGACCTTCAGCTCTCCTACCTGTTCATCGCGCACGACCTGTCGGTCGTTCGGCACATCTCCGACCGCGTGGCCGTGATGTATCTCGGCAAGATCGTCGAGATCGGCACTCGCGCCGACGTGTACGACCTGCCGTCGCACCCGTACACGCAGGCGCTGCTCTCGGCGGCCCCGATCCCCGACCCACGGCGCGAGCGCGAGCGGCAGCGCATCGTGCTCGAGGGCGACGTGCCGAGCCCGGCGAATCCTCCTTCCGGCTGCCGCTTCCGGACGCGCTGCTGGAAGGCGCAGCAGATCTGCACGGACGAGGAGCCGGCGCTCGTCGACCGCGGCCAGGGCCACCCCGTGGCCTGCCACTTCGCCGAGCCGGCCGAGGTCGTCTAGCTACTGCTGGTAGCGCTCGACGACCTCGGGCGCTCTGAGCTCCGCGCCCTCGGGGCTCTGACCGGCCTCGCGCCGTGCGCGCCGCTGCCGGAGGAGATCCCAGCACTGGTCGAGCGACACGCGCAGCTCCTCCAGTCGCTGCCGGTCGCCGTCTGTCGCGTTACCGGCCGACTCGCGCTCCCAGAGCTCGTGCTCCTCGGCGACCATCTTGTCGATCGAGCCGTGAATCTGTGAGTCGTCCACCGTTCTTCCTCCGTTCACGCTTGTGCGCGTTCTTCTTCCACGGTCAGCTCGGCGGTCGGAACGACCTCGAGCCGCTCGTCGGGGATCGGCTGCCCGCTCTTGACCGACAGGCCGTAGGTTCCCGCCGCGAGCCGGGCTTCGGCACGCTCCACCGCAGCGAGCCGGGCCTCAAGATCATCGCGTAGGCCCTCGTCGAGCTCGTCCTGGTAGAGGTCGGACGCCAGATTCCCCGGATCGGCGACGTCGACGTCTTCGCCGTCGTCCTCGTGGGTCGCCTGGGCGAGTGCGCGCTCGATTCTCGTGCGCTCTGCCTGGAGCAGCTCGCGTGCCCGTTCGGAGTCCATGGGTGCAAGCCTAGTGCCTTGCGACGGGTGCGCTCTTGTGCGAACCTGATTGGCGACTCGCCGCAATCGGGGAGGGGGTCGCCGTCCCCAAATGAACAGTTCGGCCGTCAGCCGAGAGCTCGCGTTCGACCAGCTGGATGGGGACATCGAGCTACGCGACCCTGCCTTTGGCGCAGGCGTACGTAAAGAGGACTTCGCGGTCATTGCGCTTGCCTTCGCGGGAGCATCCGTCGCCGCGGCAATCGTGGCCACGGGGGGTGTCACGAGCGACCCGACCACGGTCGCGACCGTGCTGGTCGCGAACATCGCGGCCCTCGCTCTCGGCGGCCTGATCTGGCGGCGCGGCCGTCCCGCGAGTTCCTTCGGAAACCTGCTGCTCGCCGAGGGCGTGCTGGTCTTCGTCTCCGCCCTGTCGGGCTCGGCCAACTCGGTCGTCCACCTGATCGGGATGCTGGGCGGCTGGGCCGCCGGCCTCGGCGCGACCTGGCTGCTGCTGAGCTTCCCCGGCTCGCGCGTGACAGGAGCGGCCTGGATCGTGATGGGGCTCGCCGTCGCCACATTCCTGGTCGGCGAGCTTCCGTTGATGCTCCTGTCCCCGAAAGTGGTGGGGGTCAGCGGGATCGCCAACTGCGCCGGAGCGTGTCCGGCCAACCCCGCGCTCGCAGTCGACGCGCCGGGTGCCGCCGCGGCCTTCCGCCACGTCGAAGGCGTACTCCAGCTCGCGTGGGGGTTAGGGCTGCTCTTCTACCTCTCGACCACGTTCGCCTGGGCGAGCCATGCGCGGCGCCGGCTGCTCCTACCCGTTTTCGCCACCTCGGCGCCCTTCGTCGCAGCCTTTGCGATCAACGCGGCGGTCTTTGACCTCGCCGGCGCGCCGCCGAATGCCACGGCCCGCGCGATCTTCGCGGCCACGCGCATCATTTTCCCGCTGGGCTTCATCGCCGGCCTGCTCTTCGCGCGGGCCTATGCCGGAGAGGCGCTTGCGTTCATGGCCCGCAAGCTCGTCGGCCGGCCGTCTGTCGCGACCGTTGAGCAACTCGTCCGGCGGGTGCTCGACGACCCGCAGGCCAGGCTCGTCTTCTGGCTGCCGCGCAGCGAGCAGTTCGTGGACCGGCACGGCACGCCGGTAGTTCTCGATCCGGCCTACGAGGGAGCCCGCTGGAGTGCATTCGGGCACGGCGACGTCCGGGTGCTCGCTGTCGTCCACGACGTCGTGCTGGGCGAGGACCCCGAGCTCGTGACGGCCGTCGGAGCCGCGTCGCTGCTGGCGCTCGACAATCGCCGGCTGGAGCACGACCTGCTCGACTCGGTCGACGCACTGCGCGCATCCCAGCGGCGGCTCGTCGGGGCGGCTTCGGCCGAGCGGCGGAAGATCGAGCGCGATCTCCACGACGGCGTCCAGCAGCAGCTCGTCGCACTTCGCATCCGGCTCGAGCTCGTTCGGGACCTGGCCGGCGAGAGCGGCGGGCTCGCAGACCGGCTCGCCGAGCTCGCGGCCGACTTCGACGATGCGCTCGACGAGCTGCGCGCGGCCGCGCACGGCATCTATCCGCCGCTGCTCGCCGACGAGGGGCTCGAGGCGGCCTTGCGCGAGGTCGCACGCCGCTGGCACGTGCCGCTCAACGCCGAGCTCGACGACGTCGGCCGACTCTCGGAGGATCGCGAGACCGCGATCTACTACTGTTGCCTCGAGGCGCTGCAAAACGTCGCCAAGCACGCGGGAGACGACGCGGTCGCGTCGCTGCGGCTCTGGCGAGACCCGAAGGCGGTGCGTTTTTCGGTGAGCGACAACGGTGTCGGCTTCCTCTCGCGCCCCGGAGCGAAGGGAGCGGGGCTGACGAACATGGTCGACCGGATGGGGGCCGTGGGCGGCACGCTCGCCGTGCGCTCGGCGCCCGGAGAGGGAACAACGGTCCTGGGCAGGGTCACCATCGAGGCGAGCGACCGGGTAGGCGATGTCGTCCACGCCTGAGCTGGCCGAGCGCAAGGGGGTCTACCGCCTCGTCGTCGCCGAGGACGCCTACCTCATCCGGGAGGGAATCCGCAGCGCGCTCGAGCGCGAGGTGGAGGAGGTCGAAGTCCTCGAGTACTGCCCCGACCTCGGTTCGCTGCTGCGGGCGGTCGAGGCGGACCCGCCGGACGTCGTGATCACTGACATCCGGATGCCGCCGACGAACAGCGACGAGGGCATCCAGGCCGCGGCAACGCTCCGGAAGGAGCATCCCGCGATCGGCGTCGTCGTGATCAGCCATTACGTCAGCCCGCACTACGCGCTCAAGCTCTTCGAGGACGGCTCGGCCGGACGGGCGTATCTGCTGAAGGAGCACGTCGGGCACCGCATTCAGCTGATGGAGGCCATTCGCGAGGTCGCGGCCGGCGGCTCGGTGGTCGACCCCAAGGTCGTGGACGTGCTGGTCGAGGCCAGGATGCGGGCCAAGAACTCGCTGCTCTCCCGGCTCTCGGCGCGGGAGCGCGAGGTGCTCGCGGGCGTGGCCACCGGGGCGTCCAACGCGGCGATCGCCGAGTCGCTGTTCCTCACGAAGCGCGCCGTCGAGAAGAACATCAACTCGCTCTTCGCGAAGCTCGACCTCACGGACGACAAGACCACGAGCCGGCGAGTCCGGGCGGCTCTGTTGTTCCTGGCCGACTCCGACCTGGAGGCGGGACCGGACCTCTGAGACGGACACGATTGTGGTGCGCGCACCAAGGCGGGCCGCACGGGGATCGGTGACATTCCGCCTCTAGCGGTGGAGCGATAGCGGGGGTACGGATGACTGCGGCGGACGATCGGGTGGGCGTGCTCGTCGTGGACGACAGCGCGGAGTCGCGGGCTGCGATCGAGAGCGTGGTCGTGCAGACGCCCGGCTTCGAGCTCGTGGGCTCGGTTGCCTCCGGCGAAGAGGCGCTCGACGTGCTGCCCCAGGTCGAGCCGGACCTCGTGCTGCTCGACGTGCGGATGCCCGGTCTGAGCGGCTCGGAGACCAGCCGTCTCATCCAGATCAGCGGTGCGCGGGCCGTTGTCGTCCTCGTCTCGGCGCACCCTCGGCCCGAGCTGCCGGACTCTGTCGACGAGTGCGGCGCGGCCGCGATCCTCCACAAGCGCGAGCTGTGTCCTCGCTCGCTCGGCGCGCTGTGGCAGCGCGTGCAGGCGCACCCGTCCTGCAACGAGGTGCCCGCTCCCTGGTAGGCCACCGGCCCGGTTGGTCCCATCCTTCGAGGCCATGTCGCTAGCGTTCGCGGAACCAGACGCCGGCCCGATCCCGGACTACGCCGAGCCGCTCGAGGCCTGGCGGGTCTGGCGCGTCGCCAGGCGCGACGACGACGTCGTCCTCCAGAGCCTCTTTGCCGGAGCCGTCTGGGAGCCCGAGATTCCGTTCGTCGCTTCCTGCACCGAGGGCCACCGACCGCGCTGGGCGCCGTGGCGGAAGCGGCCGAGCGAGCACCCGGTTCCGGAGCTCGAGTGCCGCTGTGGGATCTACGGAGTCCAATCGGTCGCCGCCGCCCGTTTGTTCCTCGAGCTGCCGCCGCTTCGCTGTCGGGACGATCGAGTGATCGGGCGCGTGGCCCTCTGGGGAGACGTCGTCGAGGGCCCGACCGGCTGGCGCGCGTCGCACGCCTATCCACTCGAGCTCTTCGTCCCTTCCCCGCGGGTAGGGCATCGTGGGCTCCGTCAGCGCGCCCACGTGGACGAGATCCTGTTCGCGCTCGAGGCGTACCGAGTCCCGGTCGACTTCGTCCCGCTGAGTGCGTTGACCGCCTACGCGGCGCGGCTGTAGTCGAGCTCGCACGACTGCCCCGGCCGCAGGACGCGTACGTCCACGGTCGGAACCACGCTCGCCGCGAGCTCGGCGAAGGTTCTGGCGGGCTTGTCGTCGCCGCGCGGCGGCCGCCAGGGCGCGTACGTCCCCCAGTGAATCGGGATCGCGAGGCGCGGCTCGATCATTTCGAGGGCCTCCACCGCGCGAGCGGGATCGAGATGGCCGGCGGGGAGGCGCGGTCCCCAGCCCGCGACCGGCAGGAGGGCAACGTCGACGCGCCCGAGGGCGCCCATCCCAGGGAACAGGTCGGTGTCGCCCGCGAAGTACACCGTCTGCGTGCCGGCGATCATGTACCCGACCGGATGTGTCTTGCCCGTGCCCACGCGGAACCCGGAGTCGTGCTCGGCGTGGGTCACCCGCACTCGCACCGACCCGATGAGCAGCTCGTCTCCGGCGACGACCTCCCGGACGAAGCGGAAACCGCGTTGCCGCAGAAGCCCACCCGCCCCGGACGGCACGAGCACCTGCGTGCGGTGGTCGAGCCGGTCGAGGGAGGGGAGGTCGAGATGATCGTGGTGCGTGTGGGAGAGCAGGATCGCGTCGGCCCCGTCGAGTGCGGCCAGGTCGACCGGTGCTTTCCGGCGGAGGTGGAAGATCCGGCTGCGCAGCACGGGGTCGGTGACGATGAGCTGATCGTCGACCCGGATCACGGCGCAGCTGTGGCCGAGCCACGTCAGCGCTCCGGTGCTCGGCTCCGTCGATGCGCTCGTGGTCAACGCCCCCGCGGCTTCTCCCAGCGCGACCGCACGAGCCGAACGACCTCGAGTGCGAGCCAGACAAGGCCGACGAGGTCGGCGATGTCCCTCCGGGTCTTGCGGAGGAGAACGGGATCCTGGAAGAGGCGTGGCCCCGGGTGGGTGGCGCGAGCGGCCATCAGGCGAGCGGGAGCCAGCGTGAGTCGACGGAGGTGTTCGCCGGGTCGCTCGGCAGGGCCGCCGTGATGCGGTCGGTCGCGATCGTGGTGACGGACTCGACCGGGATCGTCACCGGCCCCGAGAGCACGACGTGCGTCAGTCGGGTTCCGGCGAGGACGAAGCCGTCGACCCTGCCGATCTCGTCCTCGTCGGCCGAGAGGGCGATGCTGCCACGACGGAGCTCGGCGGAGCCGGGCGGGATTCGGTCATACGTGACGGCATAGCTCGTCCACATGTCGGCGCCGAAGCCGGCCAGCTCGACCGCTGCGAAGCTCGGCACGGCTTCCAGGTCCTCGACCCCGACATCGCTCCGCTCGTCGTTCTCGGGAAACGCCTCGAGACCGACGTACGAGAACGAGCGGATCGTCGGACCGTTGGAGACGTCGGCGCTGCTGCACGAGAGGACGACCTCGAGGCCCGGCGCCCACCCCTGGACGAGGAGCTCGGCTGGCACGAGGCGCGCCGCGCCGTTCGGGTCCTCGACGACGACGTGGGTGATGCGCCGCTCGTTCGGGTCGATCACGACGTCGGACAGGTGCCCGACCGGTCCGTCACTGCAGCGAACGGGCCGACCGAGTTGCAGCGGTGTCGTGTCCGGAGAGTCGGCCTCGGTCTCGCTCAGGTCGCGCACCGAAGGCCCTCGTGCGGCACAGCCGCGGCCTCGTCGATCAAGCCGAGGGCGACCGCGCGCTCGATCGCTGCGCTGCGACTCGTGACGCCGAATTTGCGGTAGACGGCGATCGCCTGCGTCTTGACCGTGTTGCGCGAGACGTAGAGCCGCTCGCCGATCTCGCGGAACGAGAGGTGCGTGGCGAGGAGCGGCAGGAGGCGCTGTTCCGCCGGCGTCAGGCTCGACGCCCAGCGTCCCTCCGGCTCGGACAGCGCGTGCGTGTGCCGGTCGAGCTCGACGTTGTGCTCCGCGAGCACGCCGAGTCGCGGCCGGACGCGGAAGATGTCGCTGACGCGTCTGAGCAACTCTCGAGCTCCGTCGGCGTCGGCGAGTGCGAGCCGGACGCGCGCGAGCTCGAGGAGGGCATACGCGGCAAGCCAGGGCACGGCGGGAGTTGCGACCGCCAGCAGCTGGTCGGCGCGCTCGAGCGCGGCGGTCGCCTCGGCCAGATCCCCTCGCCGGGAGGCGTTTCTCGCGCTGACCGCCTCGAGGAGGAGAGCGACGAGCGACTGCGTTGGCGGCTCGATCGTCGCAACCGAGGCGGCCTCGGCGGCGAAAGCCTCGGCGTCGGGCAGCTCGTTCTCGCCGACCGCCAGCAGCGAGCGGACACACAACCCGAGGATCGTCAGCTCGTTCGCGCCGGCGGCGGTGGCGAGCTCGATCGCCAGCACAAGCTCGCTTCCCGCGCGTGAGGTGTCACCTGCGAGCAGCAGGGCTGCGGCACGGCCGAGCACGGCGGCCGGCCGCCAGGGATGTCCCGGCGGGAGTGCATTACACGCGGCGTTGGCGTCGTCGAGCATCTGGTCGGCGCCGTCGCGGCAGCGCAGCCCTTGCAGGAGGTTGAGGCGAGGGTCCCCTCCGCTGAGCCCGCGCAGCGCCGTGTCGGCCCAGTGCTGCGCGTCCCCGGTGCGCCCGCGCAACGCGTGCAGCCACGAGGCGGCGATGCAGAGGTCCGGATGGTTCTCGGCGTCCTCCTCCTGCACGAGGTCGAGCCAGCGCTCGACCGCATCCAGCCGTCCGCGTCCGCACGCGGAGACGGCGAGGCGCTCTGCGAGGTCGGCGATGCAGCCCACGTCGCCGGCTGCCGCGGCGTGCTCGAGTGCCTCCTCGACCGCTCCGCTCTCGGCGGCTCGGCCTGCCGCGGCGCGATGCAGCGCGCGCGCCTGCTCCGGCTCCGATCGCTCGAGCTCTCGCGACAGGAGGTCGCGGACGATGCGCGGATAGCGGTAGCGGCGGCGGCGATGATCGAGAGGTACGGCCACACCCGCGCTCTCGAGAGACTCGAGCACCTTCGCCGAGTCGGATCGCTCGAGCAGCGCGTCGCATTCCTCCGCCGTCAGCTCCGCGAGGACCGAGGTCTGCAACGCGAACCGCCGCTGCGGAGACGACAGGCAGGAGAGGTGCTCCGTCTCGAGATAGTCCGCGAGGAAGCGGTCGTCGCCGCCGAGGGTCGACGCCTGCGCTCCACTGCGCAGCGACAACGCGGCCAGGAACAGTGCCGCCGGCCAGCCCTCGAGCCGCTCCGCGAGGGCCGCGGCCTCCCCGCGCGGGAGCAGGACGCCTGCTCGCCGCAGCAGGGTCTCCGCTTCCCGGCCGGTGAGCGCGAGCTCGTCCGTCCCAATCTCGACCAGACGACCCTCCGCTCGCAAGCGCGCAAGCGGCAGCGCCGGCGTGCGTCGCGCAGCAAACGCGATGCTCGTGCCGTGCGCGGCCTGACACAGCAGCCGCTCGAAGGCGGCGAGCGCTGCAGGCGAGCGGAGAACTTGGACGTCGTCGACCAGCGCGAGCGCGTCGGGCCGGTCGGCGATCGTCGCGAAACGCGACTCGAGGATCTCCGGATCGTCGTCCTCGGGCTCGAGGTCGATCCAGACGACGGGACGACGGTCCCGCTCGGCCCATTGGGCGAGCAATGTTGTCTTGCCGAAGCCCGCCGGGGCGACGAGCGTGACGATCGAGCCCTCTGCGGTACCGCAGAGCCGGTTGAGCAGCGCGGTACGAACGACGGCCTTGCCGGTCGCCGGCGCTACGACAGGCCGCGACGACGCGTCGTCCGCGTGCGTCGGCCTTTCCAAGACGGACACGTAACCAGCCTGCAGGCGCGACTACCGGCGGCCAAGGGCGCAGGCCGGTGGCGCGGGCGAAGGCGCGCCTACCCTGTTCGGTTCGTCACCCGGATGACGTGGTGCGAATCACCTCGCAGATCGGGCTCCGACGGGCCTAATCTCGACCGAGATGTTCAGAGCGCGCAGGATCATGCGGCGCCGAGCAACCGCCCGCGCCGCCGCAAAGCGCAGCGCGGGCGGGGGAGAGCAAGTGCCCGAGGCGCACGACGACGCATCGGCCGAAACGGACCCTGTCAAAGAGCTCAAGGAGCTGGCCGAGCTCCGCGAGCAGGGGCTCCTGACCGAGGAAGAGTTCGCCGCCGAGAAGAGGAAGCTGCTCGAGCCCTAGCCGCTAGGCCGAGTGCGGGCGCAGGTGGAACGCCGTCACGATCTGCACGACGCCGTGCACGAGGGCCGACGCGCCGATCCAGACGACGAGCAGGAATGCCTTGTTCCCGAAGTCCCCGGCGGCCCAGAAGGCGAGCAACACCTGGATCACGCCCGAGACCAGGCCGACCCACCAGAGGTCGACCGGGCGGATGAGGAAGGCGGCCACGATCTGGAAAGTTCCGCGGATGAGCAGGAAGAAGGCGAAGATCGTGGCCAGCGCTCTGAACGTGTTCTCGGGATGGGCGAAAGCGGCGATGCCGATGGCCACGAAGGCGAGCGCGAGCACGAGGTGAATCACCCGCCACCAGCCGTGGGTGGCGACCGCCGCGACTCCTTCGAACAAGCCGGCTGCCATGCAGACCAAGCCCACGAGGATGGAAAGCGCCGACACGGTGGTGTAGTCGAACTGGAAGACGATGAGCGCGAAGACGATCCAGATCGACCCCGTTACGAGCAGGACCCACCAGAGCGGGTCGCCCGTCTGCTCGAGTGACTCGTAGGTAGCCACGACGGGTGCCTCTTCCACGTCGCGCGCTGGTTTCCTAGGTGGCGTTCTCGTCGGAGCGCTCGGCCGCCGGCGGTGCCTCTGTGGCAGGAGCCCCCGCGACCGCGACTCCGGACGGGAACTCTTGCAGCGTCTGGCGACGCAGGGCGACGACGCCGAGCGCGATCAGTCCGCCGAGGAGCAGGATGCCCCACCATTCGCGGAGGGCGTGGGTCCCGCCCCACAGGACCAACAGCACGAAGATGAAGCCGACGGATCCCCAGACGATTCCCTGGTGCTCGTTGAGCGTCGGCGCGAGTTTCCGGCGAAGCCAGACCGCGGGCTCCGTCGGCCCGGCGAATACCGCGGCGAGCGCCGCAATCGCGCCATAGAGGACTGCCGCCTGACCGATCTGGCCGAGTATCGAGGTCCCGATCAGGTACATGCGATGCGTCGCCGGTTGATAGCCCGGAGTCGAGAGCGCGTCGGTGAGGTAGTTGCCGAGCAGACGCCGGATGACCAGTGTGATGAGGCCGACGAGCGCGAGCCCGAGACCGGCGTTGCGTAGCGTGGCCCGCCTGGCGCCCCGCGCGAGGTAGATCGCGACTCCGTAGAGCACGAGTACGCCGAAGAGCAGCCAGACGCTCAACACGCGGATTGCTCGGACGCCGGTCTGCGCCGCCGAGAGCTGGTCGGACTTCAGGAGCGTGATTTGCCCGGCCGTGCTCGGCAGCCGCGCGAGCACGTCCGACGACAGCCCGAGCTGGGTGCCGACCTCGACGAGCAGCTCGTGAGCGTTGAGCGTGACGACGCCGTTGCCGGTCGAGATTCCGCAACAGGTCTTGTCCTCGAGCACGGCGACGAGCTTCTGATGGGCAATCGAGCTGGCCTGGATGAAGGCCTGCTGGACGCGCGGCCGCTGAAGGAGGAGCGTTACGGCCCGGGCGGCAGGCCCCTGGAGCGCGCCGGACAGCTGCGGGGCGAGCCCCTTGAGCTGCTGCGGCAGGTGCTGCTGCAGCGCCTGGGTGACGTTGATGTTCTCGTACAGCTGGTTGACCGTGAAGTCGCCGAGCGCCGTTTGCACCTGCGGGTCCTGGATGACCTGAGCGGTCGCCCTGTTCCAGGCGGCGTTGTCGAGCATCTGCCGGTTCACCCAGGTCGTCAGGATCGAGACAAGCGCGAGGACGGTCGCGAGGACGACCAGCACCCAGATGACGATCCGGCGCGTGCGACTGAGCGGGGCGGCTGGTGCGCGCTCGGCCGGCACGGAAGCTGCGCTCTCGGCTGTCACGGCAACAGTGTCCCGCTGCGGCCCGCGCGGGGGCATCGTCCCATCCGGGTGAAGAGGTAGCCCCAACATGATTCGAGGTGAGACGAGTGGGTAGCCCTATGTCCCATGGTTACGACCCTTGCCTATCTCCCGTTCCGCATCGTCTGGGCACCAACGGTGTGGGTCGGGCGCGTCGTCGCCTGGCTCGCCGCGGGCTACAGGACGGCGACCGTCGTCGAGCGGGTGCTGATCTTCCCCTCGTGGGCCGTTCTCCGCGGTGTGTTCATCGTGGGCTGGGGCCTTGCCACCGTGCTCCACGCCGCGGCGCGCCGTTCGGTCGAGCGCTAGCCCGCTGCCGGCTCCGGCGCCGCCTCGGGAGCGTCCGTCTCCGTGCGGCGCAGCATGAGCTTGCGGATCTCGGTCAGCGCCACGGTCGCCAGCGCGGCGACGATGCAGATCAGCCACTGGTGCACCGTCAGCGGCGTGGTCTCGAGGATCCGGTTGAGCAGGTTCAGCTGCGGCGCGAGGATGATCGCGAATACCGACATCCCCGAGAACATCAGGAACCTCCGGTCGCGGAGCACGTCGAGGCTGAACACCGACTCCCGCTCGTCGCGCTCGCAGAACGAGTAGAAGAGGTTCGCGATCGAGAAGGAGGTCATCCCCATGGTGCGCGCGATGTCCCGCGTGTAGTGGTCGTCGGCCCAGGCGAGGACGCCGAGGGTCGCGGCGCCCATGACGGCGCCGACGAGGGCGAGCCAGAGCAGCTTCGAGCGCGGCAGGATCTGCGCCTCGGGGTCGCGCGGCTTCCGTTGCATCAGTCCCTCGGCCGGCTCGCCGTAGCCGAGGCCGACCGCCTGGAAAACCTGCGTCGTGAAGTTCAGCCACAGCGTCTGCAGAGGAACGAAGGCGACGCCGCCCACGATGTTGCCGATGGCGGCGCCGAGGAAGGTGAAGACGAGCCCGAACAGCACGCCCATCTGGAAGCGGATGTACTTGGTCAGGTTGTCGTAGAGGCCGCGTCCGAGCTCGACCGCGCGGACGATCGTGGCGAAGTTGTCGTCGGTGAGGATCATCGCGGCGGCCTCCTTCGAGACCTCGGTGCCCGTTATCCCCATCGCGATGCCGATGTCGGCGCGCTTCAGCGCGGGGGCGTCGTTCACGCCGTCGCCGGTCATCGCGACGATCTGGCCCTTCCGCTTCAGCGTGTCGACGAGCCGAACCTTGTCCTCCGGCGTGACGCGCGCGATGACGCCGATGTCGTCGATCTGCGCGAGCAGCTCGTCGTCGCTCATGGCGGCGAACTCGGCTCCGGTGATGGCGCGGCCGGTGATGCCGAGGTTCTGCGCGATCGCCGCCGCCGTGACCGCGTGGTCGCCGGTGATCATGCGCACCTGGATCCCGGCGGCGTGGGCAATCGCGATCGCGTCCTTGGCGGTCGGTCGCGGCGGGTCGACGATGCCCACGAGCGCGAGCGCGGTCAGCCCGTCCAGTAGGGGGAGGAGGTCGGCGTTCGGGTCGAAAGACGCCGGGTCGAAGTCCTTGCGTCCGGTGGCCAGAACGCGGAGGCCCTGCTCGCCGAGGCGCTGGTTCTCGGCTTCGTAGCGCTCCTTGAACCCGGCCTCGACGTCGATCAGGCGGAGGTCGTCGGGCGAGAGCGTGTGCGTCGCACGGGCGAGCACCTGGTCGGGCGCGCCCTTGACGAAGCAGCGCACGACGTCCTGCCCGGACTCGTCCTTCATCGCGTGGAAGGTCGCCATCATCTTGTACGCGGCGTCGAACGGCAGCTCGGCCACTCGCGGATACTGCTCGCGGGTCGCGACGACGCCGATCCCGCCCTTCTCGGCGAGCACCACGAGGGCGC
>DATFSG010000321.1:0-2151 GCA_035262765.1 Gaiellaceae bacterium
TGATGTCAGAAACTGTTCGTTCTGTGAGCGCTGCCATCCTGTGCCGTGACGTCGTCAAGACCTATCGCGCGCGCCGCGCCCTCGACGGCGTGAGCTTCGAGGTGGGGCCGAGCGAGATCGTGGCGCTGCTCGGCCCGAACGGCGCCGGCAAGTCGACCACGCTCTCCATCATCGCGACGCTGCTCGCGCAGACGTCGGGTCAGGTCGAGGTGGCTGGGCACGCGCTCCCGGCCGGCTCGCGGCGTGCGCGGCGGGCCCTCGGTCTCGTCCCGCAGCGGGTGGCCGTCTACCCGACTCTCACCGCGCGGGAAAACCTCGCCTACTTCGCGCCGCTCCAGGGTCTCGATCGCCGCGCAGCCCGCACGGCGATCACGCAAGCGCTCGCGCTCGTCGGTCTCGAAACCCGCGCCGACGAACCGGTCGCCGAATACTCTGGCGGGATGGCGCGGCGCCTCAATCTGGCCTGCGGTATCCTGCACGGACCGCGCGTCGTGCTGCTCGACGAGCCGACCGTCGGCGTCGACCCGCAGGCGCGGGAACGCATCTACGAGCTCGAGCGCTCGCTCGCCGCCGGCGGCGCCGCGATCTTGCACAGCACGCACCTCATGGAGGAAGCGCAGCGCTTGTGCGATCGAGTGATCCTGCTCGACGGCGGACGGGTGATCGCGAGCGGCACTCCGGCAGAGCTCGTGGCGCGTCTCGGTCTCCGCCCGCTGCTCACGCTGCACACGGAGCGCCCGCTTCCCAGCGGCTGGCCGGGCGGCCTCGCGCGGGCGCGAGCGACCTCCGTCACGCCCGAGAAGGTCGTCCTCGAGCTCGAGGAGGTCGGGATCGTGCCGGCGCTCCTCGACCGTGCCCGCGTCGATGGCGGCGAGATTCTCGACGTGGTCCTCCATCGTCCAGACCTCGCGGACGTGTTCTTCCATCTGACGGGCCACCAGCTGCGTGACGGCGACGCTCCCGAAAGTCCCGCGCAATGATCGTCCGCTCCCTGCTCGCGACGATCATCAAGGACGTGCGTCTGCTCCTCAGAGATCCGGTGGGGCTGGCGTTCCTGACCGTCGCGCCGTTGATCGTAATGTCCGTGGCCGGGTTCTCGCTCTCGACCCTCTTCGGTGCCGCGCCGCGGGCCGGCGCGTACGTGCTACCGGTGGTCGACGAGGACGACGGACGCATCACGGCGGAGCTCCGCAAGCGCCTCGCCGGTGACACGACGATCGAGCTGCGGACCATGCCCAGTCGGGAGGAGGCGCTCGACCTCGTGCGGTCGCGCGTGAGCGCCGCCGTCCTGGTCATCCCCGCGGGCACGTCGGCTGCCCTCGTGCACGGCTCGCCTGCGTCGCTCGAGCTCCTGACCGACCCGGTCAAGTTCGTGGAGCTCGCCAACGTGCGCTTCCTCGTCGAGGAGCTCCGTCAGACTGTCGGGCAGCGCGCGATCGACCGCGCGCAGCGACGGATCGACCGCGCACGGAGGCGCGCACTCGTGGAGGAGCGCCGGCTCGAGCGCCGGTTCGCCGCCTTGCGCGCGACGCTCGCCCGCACCGCCGACCGCGCGCAGCAGGCGCGCGTCGACGCCGCGAGGCGCGTGGCCGCCGCGGGTGCCCGGCTCGAGCGCGAGCTCCGCGCGTACCTCCGCCACGCCGAAGCGGAGCGCCTGGATGACGTGCGCACGCGTCTCGAGCAAGAGCTCGCTCCGGTCCGGCAGTTCCTCGATGCGCTCGCCGCCTACCGCCTGAGCTTCGGATCGTGGCTCGCCCGGGCGCGGGAGGAGGCGGGACGCTATGCCGATCGCATCCCGCCGCCGCCGGACCCGCCGACGCTGCCGGCGAGCCTCGCGGAGCTCGCGCGCGGCGACGACGATGCCATCGCTACCCGCGTCCTCGGAGAACCGGAGAAGATGACGCTTCCGAAGCTCTCCCTGGATATCGCGCTGCCGCCCGTGCCAGCTGCGCCTACGCTCGCTACGCCCGTGCTGCAACCGCTCCCGGAGATCCGGCTTCCGCGCCTCCTCGACGTCGTGGAGACGAGTGTGAGCGGGGCGCCCACGCGTCTGAACAGCTTCGACCAGTACGTGCCGGGCTTCAGCATCACGTTTCTGATGCTCGGCATGCTGCTCGGCGTCGCGATGACGTTGATCGACGAGCGTGAGCT
>DATFSG010000322.1:0-2773 GCA_035262765.1 Gaiellaceae bacterium
ATCGTGGCCATGCGTCAGATCTACTCGTCCGGACTGTGGGAACAGCTCTCGATCCCACGAAATACCGGACATCTGTCCGCCCCCAAACGGGGGATTCTTGTCCGACACGCCCCCTCGTCGGTGCTAGTCGCCGTGGGCTACTGCTATGGACACCGGAGGCCCGAGGCTGGCCTGCTACCCAGTCGAGGAACGACCGGTACCGATCACCTCGGTAGCAATGCCGCGAAAGTCCTGCAAAGCGGGTGCGTGCTCCTGCGGGGTGCTGCGCGAGTCTGCGCAGCCTTTGCCCTGCAAAAAGAGGGTTTGCGCGGCCCTGCGGAGTGGTGTGATCTGATGGAGCGTACCGGGATCGAACCGGTGACCTCCGGCTTGCAAAGCCGGCGCTCTCCCAGCTGAGCTAACGCCCCGAGAGAGCTTCAGTGTAGAGCGCGATTCGGCTCAGGCGGCGCGCTCGAGCCGTTCCTCGACCCGTGCGCGGGCGACGATCTTCTCGCGGTCGCCGAAGCGCAGACGGGCGCGGACGGCACGATGCTCGTCCCAGAGGACGTCGAGCTTCGCGTCGATTGCGTGGATCTCGGCGCGAATCTCGGGATCGTGCTGGTCGGAGAGGCGATGCCAGAGCTCGGTGCGCTCTTCGCTCAGGACTTCGATCTCTGCATGGATCTCTTTGAGGGTTCGCATGACGGCTTCAACGTGCGGCATGCCCGCGACATTCCACCTCAATCCTCAGCGTTAGCTCAGCCGATAGTCGGGCGCACGCCGGTGTGCTCGGAGGAGGATCAGGCCGGTTACGACGCCGAACGAGAACCCGCCGATATGGGCGAAGAAGGCAGTGCCGCCTCCTGAGTTGGGGTGCTCCAGCGAGAGGCCGCCAGTCCAGGCCTGCAGCGCGAACCAGATCCCGAGGAACCAGAAGGCCGGGATCTCGCGGATGAAGATGACGATCAGCGTTAGCACGCGGGCGCGGGGGTAGAGGACGAAGTAGACCCCGAGGACGCCCGCAATCGCGCCGCTCGCGCCGATGTTCGGGACGCTGGCGGCGCGAACGCTCGCGAACTCGAGGGTGACGAAGGTTTGCGCCGCCATTGCGACGACGCCGGCGGCGAGGTACCAGAAGAGGAAGCCGACGTGTCCGAGCGCGTCCTCGACGTTGTTGCCGAAGATCCAGAGGAACAGCATGTTGCCGAGGATGTGCTCCCAGCTCGCGTGCATGAACATGCCGGTGAAGACGCCCTCGTACCAGGGCAGGGCGTGGAAGCCCAGCGGCAGGTGGCATGGCGCTTCCACCGAGCACGGATAGAAGCCGTCCCGCACGACGTGCACGTCGACGCCGGGATTCCTCAGCTCCCAGAACCAGACAAGGAAGTTCGCGACGATCAGGCCGACCGTGACGTACGGGGTCGTGCGGCCGGGGAGGCTGTCGCGTAGGGGGAGCATCGGCTGGCGCCGACTATGTCAGGCCGCGGCGAGCGCCTCGCGGACCCGGTCGCCGACGGCGGCGAGCTCGAGCGTTTCGCCGGTGACGTCGCGGAGCAGCTCGTCGGCCGTCGGCCTCTGGCCCTCCGCCCACAGCTCGCGCAACAGGGAGCCGGCTTCGCGTCGCGAGAACCACGAGTTGCCGAAGCGCTCCCGGAGATAGGCGCGCAGCTGCGCCTCGAAGGCCCACGCGCGGAGGTATTCCGAGGCGTAGAAGCCGTCGTCGATGTCCCCCAGATAGTCGGTGGCGGACGGCTCGACCTTCGTCGCGTCGGATAGCAGCTCCACGTACCGCGGCTGCAGCGAGGTCAGGTCCTCGGCCGCATGGAACTCGAGCTCGTAGAGGAGCTTCGCGCAGTAGCGGCGGACGATCCAGAGCAGCGACACCGCTCCTTCGGCGGCGAACTCGTACGGACGCGGGAAGTCGAGTCGCCGCTCCAGCCAGACGGGGTCGGTGGTCAGGTACTCGAGCACCATCGCCCAGCCCTCGGTCACCGCGTTGTCGCCGAGCCGCCGTTCCTCGGGCGACAGCGATGCGTCGGTGTGGGCGAAGTGCTCCGTGTGGCCGGCTTCGTGGAAGAGCGCCCGCCAGTCGTCCGGGCCGCCCTGCGGCTTCATCACGAGCACGACCCGGCCCGGCACTTCGATCGGCGAGCAGAACGCGCGCGGGTCCTTGTTGGGGCGCTCCTCGAGATCGAGCTCGACGTTCGGCTGCGCATGCAGGTCGATGCCGAGGTCCGCGAGGGTGCTTTCGAGCGCCGGCAGCATCCCGTCGCGCGTGAAGGAGGCGTCCCACTCGACCCCACGCCAGGCGCGGCCGATGTCCCACCGTTTTATCTCGCCCAGCCCGAGGCCGACGCGCGAGCGGAAGAAGCGGTCGCCCGCCTCCACCCAGAGGTCTTCCGTGTCGGCGAGCAGGCGGCGGCACTGGTCGGCGAGATCGTCGAGGGAGTAGCCGAAGCTCCGGTAGAGGTCGGCATAGTTGTCGGCGCCGAGATTGCGGGTCTCGCGCTGGACGACTTGCGCCGCCTGCAGCTCGAGCGCGTTCAGGTGCTCGTTGGTGAGCTCGTTCCTCGCCGCCTCGACCCGCTCGCGGACCTGGCGGTTCTCCTCGTTCATCAGCCGCGGCTTGAGCATCCGGAACGGGATCTCGTCGCCGTCGACCGTCGCGGTCAACGTCGCCTCGAGCTCGGCGACGCGCTCGGCCTCCTCGCTGACGAAGTTGCCGAGGTAGCCGGCGCACGCGAACTTCCACAGCTCGCGCCGGCGGCGGTTCCCGTCGACCGAGGCCCCGAGC
>DATFSG010000323.1:0-2961 GCA_035262765.1 Gaiellaceae bacterium
GAGCCACGGCTTACGCCGGACGTTGGCCGCCATCCCGCCGCCGTACGCGAGCCCGTAGTCCCGGTAGCCGGAACCGGGCGCGAGCACCTCCACCTCTACCCCGCGCTCGCGCAAACGCTCCACGGCGTCGGCGACGAAGCGGCCCGCGAACTCGCTCTCGGTCCGCGGCCACGACGTCGTGAGGACGACGACGCGCACCTACGAGTCGGGCTGCCCGCGCGCGCGACCCGCGAACACGACAGGCAGGGCGAGCACGAAGGCCAGGAAGGCGTAGAAGTAATAGAACTGGATCGTCAGGTAGAAGAAGTTCGCCACGATCGTCCCGACCAGAGCCGCCGTCATGCCGTACGCGAGCGGCCGCACCTGCGCACCGGTCGGGTCGCCGATCCGGTCGAGCAGCCGGCCGAGCCGGCGCGCGGCGAGGAGCCGCACGAACACGTAGCGCAGGAAGACGATCCAGAGGACGAGGCCGAGCAGCCCCGACTCGACGATCACGGCGACCCAGTAGGAGTGGGCGCCGAAGTTCGCCTTCCCGGTCACGAACTCGTAGTAGACGGAGAAGTTGTTGTTGCCGAGGCCGAGCAGCGGGTGCATGTGAAGCACCTGGCCGATGAACGAGTAGACGGCGAAGTGCGCGTTCGCCGAGCTGCCCTGCGTCGAGACTCGCTGGCGCAGGAAGGTCTCGAAGAAGTGGCGGTGCGTGTAGAGCACGCCGAGGAGCAAGACGACGATCGCGCCGACCGGGTAGAGGAACTGCCTCGTTCGGAAGAAGCGCCGATACGGCACCACGAGCACGAGGGCGCCCGCGATGAGACCGACGCCGGCACTGCGCGAGAACGTCGCGACGTCCACGAGAAACAGAAACATGAGCGTGATCGCGAGCGGCCAGCGGAGGCGATGACCACGCGGCAGCCTCAGATACACCGGCGTCAGCATCAGCAACGGCACGATCAGCATCACGCCGAGGTGGTTCGGGTCGCCGGTGAGCGCGTTGACGCGATAGATGTTCGAGCCGCCGATCGCGCCGTAGATGTTGATGCTGGCTGCACCGCCCGTAAGCGGGTTGAGCAAGAGGTTGTCGAGGCTGTGGCCCGCGAGCTGGGCGCCGAGCTGGAGGATCCCGTAGACGGCATTCGCCACGAAGCCGACCGTGAACCAGCCGAGCGACCGCCAGAAGAAGCGCTCGCCACGCTGCACGAGGTAACCGACCGCCGCAACGAGGAAGGCGAAGTGGATGACGAACTTCGCCATCCCCTTCGTGAACTGGGTCAGCCCTTGTTGCGTGTCGATATTCCAGAACCCCGCGAGATAGACGAGCGCGAAGGCCGCGAAGAAGCCGAGGACGATCGCGCTCGTCCGCGGCAGCGGGCGGCGCTCGGTCGCGATGTACGCGATCAGGAACAGGATCGTCGCGATGTCGTTGACCCCGATGTTGCCGGCGACGTTCCAGTGCACCTTCTCGAAGGTCGCCACAAAGAGGGAGGCGAAGAAGAGCCCCGTCACGATGCGCTCCTGCGTGCGCGGAACGGCGGCGGTGCGCCCGGCGGTGATCGCGGCGGCGGTCACCTCAGGCTCCTGAGCAGGTCCGCGAGCTCCTCGACGCGCTCGCCACGCGAGAGCCGCTTGCGCCACTCGTCGGAAAGCGGCGTGCCGTCGAGGCTGCCGGCCTTCCAGCGCCGGTGCAGGTCGAGCAGGGCCTCGCGCAGAGCGTCCACGTCTTCGGATGGAACCACGACGCCCGCCCCCGTGTCGCGCACAAGCTTCGCGGCCGCGCCGTCGGGCGGCACCGCGGCGACGATCGGCCGCTCGGCGGCGAGGTACTCGAAGATCTTCCCGGTCAGGACGCCCTTGCCGCGGCCGCCCGACTCCGGAATCAGGAGGAGCAGCGCCTCGGAGTCGCGTTGCAGCTCGAGCGAGCGGCGGCGGGAGACGTCGCCGAGCAACTCGATGCGGTCGCCGAGGCCGAGCGACTCCGCGTACTCGCGGTCGGCCGCGCGGAAGTCGCCGGCGAAGCGGGCCACGACGTCGTCGAGGCCGGAGTCCGCGAGCGCGCGCAGGAACGGCTTCGGGTCGCGCTTGCCGTGGAAGTGGCCCGCGTGCGTGATCCGGAGACGATCGCTGGAGTGGTGCTCGAGGCCGGCGAAATCGTCGAAGTCGCAGCCGTTCCCGATCGTGACGACCTTGCCCTTCGGCCCCAGCGCGCGTGCCTCCTCGGCGATCGCGTCGGAGACGGCGACGATCGCGTTCGCCTGCGAGGCGACGAGCTTCCCCACTCCGCCCGTGGTCTTCTCCTTCATGCGGGCGAGCTGCGACTCGTAGCCGCGCCGGTGGGGATGCGAGGTGAGCGGGTCGCGGAGGTCGGCGACCCACGCCGCGCCTGTCGTCTTCTTCACCGCGGCGCCGAGCAGGTGGAGCGACGGCGGCGGCGAGGTGGTGAGCACGACGTCGATCCCCTCGCGCTTGACGAGCCGGATCGCGACCGGCGTCGCGAGCGTACTCCAGGGGACGTTCTCGTCAGGCACGAGCAGCTTGCGCCCGAATAGCGCCGCCTGCGTGCCGAGCCGTGCGACGCCGCCCTGCTTGGCCGCGAGCTGCTCCGAGGGGCGGCCGGCGCGCGGCCCGACGTAGCGCACGCGATGGATCCAGGCCTGCGTCGGGAGCTCGAGCTCCGCGTCCTCCGGGCCAGACACGTCCGGCGCAAGCACGTGGGTCTCGATCCCGAGCGCGGGGAGATGAGTCGCGAACTTGAGCGGCCGCTGGACGCCGCCCCCGCCGCCCGGCGGGAAGTGGCGAGTCACGAGGAGGATCTTCAAGACAGGCCAGGTGGGACTCGGAAGGCGACGTACCGGTGGTCCGCGTAGCGAGGCCGCAGGCCGTCGCGCTCGATGGCCTGCACGGGGCCGGAGCGCGGGAGGATGAGCCAGTTCGCTCCCCACGCCTGCGGCTTCTCGAGGCTCGGAT
>DATFSG010000324.1:0-16977 GCA_035262765.1 Gaiellaceae bacterium
CTGTGCGGGATCCGCGGGTTCGCCTTCAGGAGAGCGAGCGGGTTGCCGGCGTACGAGACGAATAGGAAGCTGAAGAAGGTCGAGAAGAACAGGACGGGGATGCTGTACAGGATCCGCCTGGTGATGTACGTGAGCATCGATTCCCTCCGACTCGGTCGAAGAAGGTCGGGATCCGCGCCCCTGGGCGAGGCGCGGATCCCGAATTACTCGTTGGAACTAGCGGTGCCTAACGCCTATCCCCAGTGCCAGGCCTGGATGTTCCAGGTCGGGCCCTCGTTCGTGGCGTTGTTCGACTGCGCGGCTCCCTGGAGGGCCTTCTTGTAGACGAAGATCGACGGGGACGCGTAGAGCGGGATGACTGCGATCTGATTCGACATGAGCTTCGCGGCTTGCTCGTACTGGGCGGTCCGCGTCGCCGAGTTCAGATTCGAGTCGCCCTTCTTCATCAGTGTGTCGACCTTCTTGTTGCAGTACCGCTTGTAGTTCGACCCACCGAGGTTCTTCGGGGCGTTGTAGCACTGGTAGATGGAGTCCCAGTTGGAGGGATCCGGGCTCCCAAACGCCCAGCCGTACTCGGCGAGGTCGAAGTTGGCACTCGGCAGCAAGGTGCCGAAGAACGTCGCGGGATCGTGGTAGGAGTCGTCGATCTTGATCCCGATCGAGAGCAGCTCCTGCTTGAAGATCGAGCCACTCTCCTCACGCGACGCTCTCACCGTCGTGTCGAAGTGGAACTCGGTCTTCTGACCGCCGCACGACCAGAGCTTGTTGTTGCCGTTGCTCGGGGACGCAGGCCCGCCGGTGCAGCCGTGCGACTTGAGCAGCTTGATCGCGTTCTTCGGGTTGAAGTTGAATTTCTTGAAGTACGCGTACTTCCCGCTGGCGTCGGCGCCGAGCTCCCACTCCGGGTTGTTCAGCGGCTTGAGGCCGGGGGCGATCGGTCCGTACAGCGCCTTGATCAGCGACTGCCGGTTCAGGCCCTCGGCGATCGCCGCCCGCATCCATTGCTTCTTCAGGAGCGGATTGCCCTGGGGGCCGACCTCGATGTCCCAGTGCTCCTGGCTCAGGCTCGGGATATAGCTGTAGTGGAGGTTGCTCTGATGCACGAGCGTCGACAGAGCGGACTCCGGGGACGGGTTGATCGCGTCGACCTCGCCGCCCCGCATCGCCTGGATCTCCGAGTTGGTGTCGGTGATGATCTTGAACGCGATCTCGTTGAGCTTCGCCTTGGGCCCGTACCAGTGCGGGTTCTTCTTCACGGTCATGCCCTGACCGGCCGTGTAGTTGGACATGTAGAACGGGCCGTCCGAGATCGGGTGCCCGTCGTTACCGCACACGCAGTTGTGCCAGTAGTCGTTGAACTGCTGGCCCTTGAGCGCGAACCCTGGGAGGACCGTGGGGAAGAGGTCGCGGTAGTCCGCGAACGCCTGCCCCTTCTTCCAGTAGAACGTCACGACCTTCTTGCTGTTCGCCTTCGCCCGCTGGATGTTCACGTAGCCGGCCGTGTTCGCCGGGTTGTTGCCCGCGAGCACGAGCTGCTGCCACGTGTAGATGAAGTCGGACGCTGTGACCGGAACCGCCTTGTGGCCGACCCAGTACCAGTTCGCGTTCGGGCGGATCCAGATCTTGAGGTACTTCTTCGTGATCTTGACCTTCGAGGCCAGGTCGAGGTGGTAGTTGCCCTTCTGGTCGATGATGTAGAGGCCGCGCACGATCGGGAACCCGGCGACGATCGCGGCGTAGTACGCGTTCTCGTCCGCGTCGAGGATGTTGAAGCCGGTGACCGTCTGTTCGAGGCCGAACACCATCGTCTTCTTGGCCGCTCGCGCGGCAGGAGTGCGTGGGACGGCTGCCCACGCCTTGGCAAACGGGGCCGCATGCAGGTTCGAGGCATTCGAGCTCGAGCCCGCGGCCGTCATCGCGGCAGCTGATCCGGCCAGCCCGAACACGGCGGCGGCCATTGCCACGAGGAACCAGACCCGTCTATGCATTTGGATGTACCTCCCGTTGGTATGCATCCGGGAGCTCTCGGCGAGCGCCGCCGACCCGCTCCCGACGCTCGATGAGCGTCTGTCGCGTGCTAAGACGCCACGCCCTGGACGGAGACAGAGCCGTTTGGCCGCTCGTGACCGGTACCAGTCGCTGGGCCCGATGAGTTCGGCCCACTTAGCGCGTCTAACTGGCTAACCGAGTCAGCGCCGTCGCTGGCTCATCGGCGCCGAGGAGGCGGAATGCGAGCACTGGTACCGGCTCGTAACAGCCAAAAGGACCCTGTCTTTATCCCGGCCCATACGTCTCAACTTGTGCGGTGGTACGAACTGAGAGGCGTTGAAAGAGGTCCGGAATGAGTCCACGTCAGTTTCAGGTAAGAGAGCTCTTCGTCGCTCTCGACCGGGCGAAGCCGACTCCCCTTGCGCGCCAGCTCGAGGAGCAGCTGCGCGAGGCGATCCAGTCGGGCCGGCTGGCCACGGGCCAACAGCTGCCGTCGACGCGCATGCTCGCGGACGAGCTGGGCATCTCTCGCGGGGTCGTCGTCCGCGCGTACGCGCAACTCGGCGCCGAGGGCTACCTGGCCGTGCGCCAGGGCGCCTACCACCATGTGACGGCGGTCCGCACGCCACAATTGGCCATCGCGCCGCCCGCCGAGACGAAGCGGGAGCGCGTCCGCTACGACCTTCGCCCGGAGCGGCCGGATGTCACCCAGTTCCCGCGCCGGCAGTGGCAGCGGTCTCTGCGGCAGGCGCTCTTGACGGCAACCGACGCCGAGGTGGGCTACAGCGACGAGCACGGGCTGCGGCCGCTCCGCGAGGAGATCGCCCGCTATCTCGCCCGGGCGCGCGGCCTCGCCGTCACCGCGGACAGCGTGGTGATCACCGCCGGCTCGACGCACGCCCTGACGATGATCGCGCGAGTGCTCCATGTTCGCGGCGAGCGTGAGATCGCCTTCGAGAATCCAAGCCACCGCATCCTTCACTCGGTGGCGCGTCGCAATGGCCTCGAGCCGCTCGGCATCCCTGTCGACGACGAGGGCCTGGTCGTGGACGAGCTTCGCCGCTCGGGTGCCTCCGCCGTGGTCGTCTCACCGGCGCACCAGTTCCCGACCGGGCTAGCCTACGGCACCGCGCGGCGCACCGAGCTTCTGCGCTGGGCGGAGGACTGCAACGGACTGATCGTCGAGGACGACTACAACGCGTCGTTTCGCTACGACGGTACCCCGCTCGGCGCCCTGCAGGCTCTCGCGCCGGAGCGCGTCGCCTACATCGGTTCGACGAGCGAAACCCTCGCCCCCGGGCTTCGCCTCGGCTGGACGGTGCTCCCCGCGCACCTTGTCGAGAGCGTCGCCGGTGAAATCGGGCTCACGATCCTCCACCTCGCAGCGCTGGAGCAGCTCGCCCTCGCCGACTTCGTGCGCAGGGCCGAGTTCGACCGGCACCTCCGGCGGATGCGCGGTGTGTACCGGCACCGCCGTGATCTGCTCGTCCGTGGCCTGCAGCAGGAGCTACCCCAGCTTGCCGTCAGCGGGATCGCGGCCGGGCTCCACGTCGTGCTCGAGCTGCCCTCGACGGCCGAGGAGGAGGAGGCGCGAGAGCGGGTCTCCCGGGCGGGAATCGCCGTCCAGACGGTGAGCGAGCACGCGCTCCCGGGATACCAGGGCCGTCGTGGACTGCTTATCGGTTACGGAGCGGTGCATGAGCAGGCACTCGAACGAGCCGCACTCGACCTCGCGGCCGCCGTAGAGGGGTCGGCGAAATTGCCGGACAAGCGCGCAGGCATTACCCGCGTCGCCTGAAGCGACCGGAGCCGCCGCGAGCGCCTACTCGATATTCAGCGAGCAAGCAGGGGAGCGAGGCGTTCTCCAATGAGCTGGATTGCGTCAATGTCGGTGTGCGGCACGTGCATGATCATCGCTTGGTCGGCCCCGGCCTCCGCGTAGGGCACGAGCCCGGCCTCGATCTCGTCGACTGAGCCGACCAGTCGGTTCTTGGTGTAGTCCCCGAACCAGTCGTCGAAGGTCTGGTCACGGGGCCGGAGGTCGTAGATCGCGCGTGCGCGGTCCATGGCCTCGTCGCGGCTCTGGCCGACCACGCAGTACAGCGGGACCGAAATGCGCATCGTCGCCGGGTCGCGCCCGACCTCCTCGCAGGCGGCGAGCACGCGGTCACGGATGACGGGGAACTCGTACGGATGATTCACCCAGGCGGCGTTGTACTCATCGGCGAAGCGCGCTGCTGGGATCGCGGACCCGCGGGTCCCGCTCCCTCCGACGATGATCGGCGGGTGAGGTGATTGCGCCGGCCGCGGCCTCCCAGGCGCGTTCTCGAGCTGGTAGTGGTCGCCGCGGAAGGTGACCCGCTCCTCCGTCCAGAGGCGATGAACGATTTCAAGCTGCTCGGCGAGCATCTGCCGGCGCACGCGCAACTCGGGAAAGGGAAACCCGAACGCCTCGTGTTCGCGCTCCATCCAGCCGGCCCCCAGGCCTAGTTCGACCCGCCCGCCGGAGATGTGGTCAGCGGTCGCAACGACGTTGGCGAGAACAGCGGGGGGACGAAAAGTCACCGGCGTGACGAGCGTTCCAAGCCGGAGCGAAGACGTCCGTACCGCCAACCCGGCGATGACCGTCCAAGCATCGTGCGAGACGTCGCCGAGCTCGTCGTGCTCGGAGAGGTAGTGATCGGCGGCGTAGAGGGTCCGGATTCCGGATCGCTCGCAGGCGTCGGCCACGTTGCACCAGTCACTCCAGGTGACGTTCGACTGCGTGACGATGACCAGTCCGAGTTCCACTACGAGTCACGCTAGACATGAATTAGGTCTGTTTCAGTCCTCAATCAGTGCTTGAATGATCGGCCGTGGGCTCGCGGACGTCCCGGCTGCTGATGCTGCTCGAGCTCCTGCAGGATCGCGGTCACGCGAGCGGAGACGAGCTTGCGGCTCAGCTCGGGGTAGCGCGGCGGACGCTCCGCCGCTACATCGCCGCGCTGCAAGAACTGGGAATTCCGATCGACGGGGAACGCGGGGTCGGAGGCGGCTACCGGATCCGACCCGGGTACCGGCTGCCGCCGTTGATGTTCGGCGAAGACGAGGTGGTCGCGATCGTCCTCGGACTGCTCGAGGCGAAGGCCGACCGAGTGCCCGCCACCGCCGCCGTGGTCGACGCCGCCATCTCCAAGATCTACCGCGTCCTCCCGCCGGCCCTCCATCGCCGGGTGGCCGGGCTCGAAGCGACCGTGCTCTTCACCGGCTCCGGTGACGTCGAGCCGATCCAAGGAGATGTCGCGCTACAGCTCGCAGACGCTGTCCGCCGAGCGCTCAGAGTCCGGCTCCATTACACCGCCTACGACGGAACCAAGAGCACACGCCGCCTCAGCCCATACGGGCTCGTCGTCCACTGTGGCTTCTGGTATCTCGTCGCCTACGACCACGACCGCGCCGACCTGCGAACGTTCCGCGTCGATCGCGTGGGGCACGTTCGCATCGAGAGCAACCTCGCCGCGACGGCTGCTCCCAGCGGCTTCGATCCAGTGGCGCATCTACGACAATCACTGGCTTCATTGCCCGGCGCGCACCAGCTGTCGGTGATCGTTGCG
Organism: Gaiellaceae bacterium; assembly: GCA_035262765.1. Classification (GTDB taxonomy): domain Bacteria; phylum Actinomycetota; class Thermoleophilia; order Gaiellales; family Gaiellaceae; genus Palsa-739. The sequence goes on from DATFSG010000324.1 coordinate 5,583, forward strand.
CTTCCGCTTGAAGTTGCTCGGAGCCGGTTGCCCGACTCGGTCGGAGCTCTGACGCCAACAAACGGCGGCACGCGGCTGGAAGCTCAGGTTGAGTCTCTCGACTGGATGGCACGGGTCCTCGCCGGTCTCGGCTGCCGCCTCAAGATCGAGCACCCTCCTGAGCTGCGAAGGAAGGTCGCCGCGCTCGGACGCCAACTCCAGAAGTCGGCACAACGGGCCGGTCACGGCTAGCGTGACCCACGTGACCCGCGGCCAAATCTCGACCTGATTTCCAAGCGGGGAGGACTCGGTGATCATGACGGCGATTGTCCTCGGCAGTGGCGGCGGCATCCCATCAGCAAGGCGGGAAACGGCCTGCGTTCTCGTCCGTGATGGTGGCCACGCTCTGGTCCTCGATGCCGGCAGTGGAATCCGGAAACTACGAGACAAACGCGAGCTGCTGGACGGCGTCAAGCGGCTTGATGTTCTCCTTACCCATTTTCACTACGACCACGTTTGCGGGCTGCCACTTCTACCGTGGTTCTCGATTGAGTCAACGATTTGGGCTCCCGGGGCATGGCTCTACGGCCGTGCGAGTTCGGCGATCCTGGCGCCGCTGCGTCAACCTCCAATTTCGCCAAACGACGTCTCGATTACGCCGGTGCTCGAGCTCCAGGAGGGCGTGCAAGCCATCGGCGGGTTCGCGGTTCGCGCAAGCGCGCAGCCAAGGCATTGGGCTCCAAGTGTTGGCCTGCGCGTCGAGGACGAACTCGCGTACGTCACCGACACTCCGTATGAGCCGTCCAGCGTCGATCTCGCCAGAGGCGTCCGGGACCTTCTGCACGAGGCGTGGTCCTCGTCGACGGCGCCGGTCTATCGGGAACACGATGCGACCGCTGCCGACGCGGCTCGGGTCGCGACTGAGGCTGGTGCGTCAAGGCTCACGCTAATTCACCTCAATCCGGACCTCGCGGAGCACACGGCGCTGAAGGCCGACGCGAGCGCCGTCTTCGCGGACGTGGTGGTCGGTGAGGACGGACTTTCTCTCTAGCTCGGCCGTGATCGTTGGGATCGGGACGCTCGACGTCGCGGACGAGATACCCGACGTGATCGACGCGCTCGAGCACGAGTTGATCGTATGGCTTCTAAGCGCAATGTCCGCGGGCCCCGAACAGGGCCTCGCTCACCTGCGCGGACCGGTGGACAGGAGAGCGCCATGCGGCTCGGGCAGCTCTCCTGTCCTCTCGGCGGTTGTGAGCCTGCTCACCCAGCTGGGGGCTGAACGTCTCGCTGGGAAAGCGATTCCATGATGCACTGCCGAACGGATCTTGTCTGAGGCCGGTTTCGTGCACTTTCGAAGATCCAATACGGCCTCTGCCCGTACTCAAGCTCCGCATTCAACCGGTACCCGTTTTTCGCCTCTAAACGAGCAACAATTGCCGGAGCGAACGGGAGTTACTCGAAGCTCCCGGACTCGGGCCGGCTACACGGTTCGGAGCGCTTCGGTTGGCGAGAGCCGGGCGGCGCGGATCGCGGGGAGGAGCCCAGCGATCGCGCCGATCAGGATGGCGGCGGCAAGGCCGCCTGCCCACGCAGTCACGGGGATGATGGCCGTCCAGTGCTTGGTCGATGCGTAGACCACAGTGGAGATGGCGCCGGCGGCGATGCCTGCGGCGCCGCCGAGGAGGGCGAGCAGGATCGCTTCGGTGAGGAACTGGGTCCGGATCTGACCCTTGGTTGCGCCGAGCGAGCGGCGTAGCCCGATCTCGTTGCGGCGTTCGAGGACGCCGATGAGCATGATGTTCGCGACGCCGACGGCCCCGACGAGGAGCGAGATGGCGCCGAGGCCCAGGAAAAGGCTGTTCAGGGCTCCCTGCGCGTCGGCGCGCGCGGTCAAAGCGGCTGACGGTTGGCTGACGTCGACGTCGCCTGGTGCTTCGGGGTCGGCGGTGGCCCCGAGGACGGATTGCACGGCCGCGGTCTGGCCGGTGACGCTGCGGACATAGACGGTGGTGGCGTGGCCGTCGAAACCGAGGTAATGCTTGGCGGCCGGGAAGCCGACGAGGACAGAGTCGTCGATCTCGGGGGCAAGCACTGCCGGTTTGAGGATCCCGACGAGGTAGAACCACATGCCTCCGAGCCAGATCCGCTCGCCCGGGTAGATGCGGTCGATGCCGAGCAGGCCGGCCGCCTGGGCGCCGAGCACGGCGACGGGCTGGCGGGCGGTGGCGGCGTTGAGGTAGCTGCCGTGGGCGAGGCGAGTGCCGACCGCGTGGGGCAGGCCGAGGCTGGCGGCCTGGACGGAGAGGCCGTTGGTGTCGATCGAGGGGATGAGGGGGCTGCGGTATGCGTTGGCACTGGTCGAGCCGGTGTACTGGACCTGCGTGACCGGGCCGACGCGACGGATCATCCTCGGTGCTGCGAGCGGTAGCTCGGCGGGTTGGCCGAGTGGGCTCTGGCCGTTGGTCACCGTGAGCAGGTTCGTGCCGAGCTTGTCGATCTCGGCGAGCAAACCGGCTTGGGATGAGGCGGACAGGCCCAGGACGGCGACGATCGCAGCAACTCCGATCGCGATTCCGAGCGCGGAGAGCGCGGCGCGAACGCGGCGCGTGCGCAAACCGACACTGGCAACGCGACCGAGATCCACAAGGCTGAGTCGCGGAGGCTGGAGGTCGGTCTGCATCAGGCGATCGTGTCCGAGGTCACACGGCCATCCAGCAACTGGATGCGGCGCGGGCAGCGGGCGGCGACTGCGTGCTCATGCGTGATCAGGACGATCGTCGCGCCCTCCGCGTTGAGCTCGTCGATCAGGGCCATGATCTGTTCGCCCGTCGTGCTGTCGAGGTTGCCGGTCGGCTCGTCGGCGAGCACGATCGCCGGCGCGCCGACCAGGGCGCGTGCGATCGCGACCCGCTGCCGCTGGCCGCCCGAGAGCTGGGTCGGGCGTGCCTTCATCCGTGCGCCGAGGCCAACCGACGTCAGTGCGTCCGCCGCCTGCTCACGACGTTCTGTCGCTGGAACGTTGGCGTACAGGAGCCCGTCGGCAACGTTGTCGAGCAAGGACGAGTGCTCGGCCAGGAAAAACTGCTGGAAGACGAACCCGATTCGGGTCGCTCGGACTGCCGCGAGTTGCTGGTCCTCCAACTCGGCGACGTCCAGGCCGGTGATCGCGACCCGGCCACTCGTCGGTCGCTCCAGCGTCCCCATCAGGTGGAGGAGCGTCGACTTGCCCGAGCCGGATGGCCCGAGCACGGCCACGAGCTCGCCCGCGGTGATGCTGAAGCTGACGCCCTGTAAGGCCGGGATCGGCGGATCGCTGCCGTAGGTCTTCGTCACTCGCTCGAGCTCGAGCACCGGCACCTCGGCGGTCACGAAGCGGGCACCACAATGCGGTCGCCGACCGCGAGACCGCGACCGGCCACCTGAACTAGACCCGCTGCATCGTCGAACAGGCCCGGCTTCACCGGCACCAGGCGGTGCGTGCCGTCGGCTCGAATCTCCTCCACCGCGTAGCCGCCACCCGCGAGCGCGACCAGCGCGTCCACCGGCACCGCCAAGGCGTCGCGAGCGCTCTGCTCGGTGATCGATACCTCCACCGGCGCCTCGCTGAGATGGCCGGCCGCCCTCGGATGAAGAAGCCGAACGGCGACGTTGATCGTCGGCGAGCTGGACCCGCCGTTCGCCTGCGAACTCGCCGGCGGTGCGGTCGCTACCTTGCCGACCGCGGTCACGATGCCCGGCGTGGTGCTGTTGTCCGGGAGGGTCACGCTGACCCGGTCACCCACCTTGACCGCAGACTGCTGGGCAGCGTCGAGCGGGACGGAGACGTCGTGGCGTGTGGAGCTGGCTGTCAGCAGCGGTCCAGGTTGGACGGCCCCTCCGACGATCGGCATCACGCTCTTTACGCGCAGCGCACTCGGTTCGAAGACGACCGCGCCGAGGTTCAACGTTCCGGTCGGGGCGAGGCCATGAGCCCGCTGCAATGCCGAGATCGCTGCGCGCGTGGCCGAGGTGAATGCGTCGCCAATCAACGCGCCGAAGCCGAGGGCGCGCAGGTTCGCGTTCAGTTCGGCAACGTCCGCTCCCGCCGACATGCCGGCCCGAAAGGCGCGCCACGCCGGCGTCGAGCCGTAGAGAAGCAGCGTCGGCTGACCATTGATGGCGAAGAGTGCGTGCCCTCGGCGAACGACCCGACCAGGCGCCGGCAGCCTGGTGTAGCTCGACGTGCTGCCGTATGACGTCGCGGACGATTCCGCTGTCGCCAGCGCCTGCCGAGCGCCGGCGAACGCCTCTTGAGCGCTTGCTAGCTGAGCACGATCCCCCAGCGCTTTCTGGTCCGCGCCCGTCAGCGCGGCCTCCGCCCCGGCAACCGCCTGCCTTGCGGTCTCGCAGTCGGATCCGGAGGTCGGGCCCGAGCCGGGGGAGGGTGAACTCGAGCCCGATCCGGATTTGTGGGGCCGGCACGCAACCCTCTCCTGCCGCCTGTCCGCTCTGAGCGCCGCTCGCGACTGGGCCAGCGAGCGGGCGTCCGCAGCGACCGCGGCCCGAGCAGCGGTAAGGGCGGCGTGGTCCGAAGCCGCCGCCTGGTCGGCCTGGGCGACGGCGGAAGGGTCGGTCCCGGGGGCAAGGGAAACCGTCCACGTTCCGGCAAAGCCGAGCGTGCCATTGACCTGAGCCTGCGAGGCAAGCGAGGTTCGCTCCACGCGGCGCGTCGAGGTTGGCGAGCCGTTGTCGACGACACTGCCGCCCCCTGACGCCTTCCCAGCGAACGGATTGACGACGGCGACCGCTACTCCCGCGAGGAGTAGCGCGACGGCGGTGGCCGCAAGCCATCGATGCGAATGCAGGAGGCGCCCTGCCTGCGGGGCAGGAGATGCCGGCATTCCCGAGTCAGCCGCCGGCACTTTGGATCGACTCTCTCAATCGCGCCATCGTGAGACCGTGGTGAGCTGCCGGCAGGCACTGCTGCGCGACCCGCAGAAATGCGGTCGAGTGGACGTCGATGCCCTGGGCCTGGACGTACTCGAGCGTCAGTCCCGCCTGGCCGGTTGGATCGGGGAAGCCGGTCAGCCCGCGGCCGCGCATGCACCTGGCAAACGACAGCTCGTCCGCGAGCTGGACGCGGCGCTGCTGGGCGGTCAACTGCGGCTCGCCGCCGCCGTTCGGGAGGAACTGACGGCAGGCTCGGTTGGCCGCCTCGGCCCGGGGGGTGGGGGCCACGGATCCGTATGCGGCAGCCTTGGCGCGTCGTCCGCCGACGATTCGCGGATCCGGGAAGTTCGGCACGCCGTGCGCGCGCATGCAGTGGGCGAAGGCAACCAGCCCGCCCTGCGCCGGAGCTGTCGCGGTGGTCGTGGAGGAGCCGACGTTCGCAACTCGCGGCGAGGCGCTTCCGCCACAGCCGGCCGCGAACAGTGACAACGCGACAACGGCGACGCCGAAAGCGAGGATCAGTGCGCCGCGTGGACTCATGCTCCGCCGCCCGGGAACGGCGACAGGGACTGACAGGCCTTCATTGCCCCTTCGAACTGCGGCGAGTTCGGGTCGATCCCATTGGGGATCTGCACGTTGAAGTTGCCGCGGCCGAGAGACTTCGGATCCGGGAAGTTCGGCAGTCCGTGCGAGCGCATACAGCGGGCGAACTTGAGGGCCGTCTGCGGCGATGCGGCTTGCGAAGGTGCCCCGCCTGGTGCGAGCTTCTGGCAGGCCCGCAACCCAGCCTGGAAGCTGGGTGAGCTGGGATCGATGCCGCTGCCGGGTGTGAGCAAGAGCGTCCCCTTGCTGCTTGGCTCAGGGAAGTTGGGGACGCCGTGCTTGTGCATGCAGGCGGCGAGGGCGAGCATGCCCTGCCGTCTCGCTGCGGTCGACTGTCCGCCCTGCGCCGCCGGCTGCGGTGCGGTCGTCGTGGCGGGGTTTGAGGTGAGGTTGGCGACCCCCGCACGTGGTGAACTGCCGCCGCAGCCGGCAGCAAACAAGGCGAGTGCGAGAACTGCCGGGACGGCGGCCAGTGGCGACAGTCGCGTGGCGGACATACGTGACATGCGGGTTCGTCCTTCCGTTTCGATGGGGCAATCGTCCGAACCCGTTGTAGGACACGCCCCCTAACACCGCAGTCACGGCGCCTGTTACCTCGTTGTTATCCACAGCGGGCATCCTGTGCACGCCCCATGAAAGTGCTGCTTGTTGAGGACAATGTCGAGCTGGCCGAGACGGTCGCGAGATACCTGCGGCGCGTGGGGATGGCGGTCGATCTCACCAGCGACGGGAAGAGCGCGCTCGTCAATGCGGCCGTGTACGGCTACGACGTGATCGTGCTCGACCGCGACCTACCCGAACTGCACGGCGACGAGGTCTGCAAACAGCTGATCGCGCGCGGAAACCACGGGCGAGTGCTGATGCTGACCGCCTCCGGAGCGATCGAGGACCGGGTCGAAGGTCTCAATCTCGGCGCCGACGACTATCTCGCCAAGCCGTTCGCGTTGGCGGAGCTGGTGGCGCGTGTGCGCGCACTCGCTCGCCGCTCGCAGTCGCTCTTGCCACCGCTGCTCACTCACGTCGACCTGAAGCTCGACACCGCCCGCCGGCTGGCGAGCCGGGGCGGCCAACCGCTGGAGTTGAGTCGCAACGAGTTCTCGACCCTTGAGGTGTTGCTCTCCGCCCAGGGTGCGGTCGTCTCCAGTGAAGAGCTCTTGCGGCGCGTCTGGGACGAAAACGCCGATCCCGCGACCAACACGGTCAAGATGACGATCAGCCGCCTGCGCCGCAAACTCGGCCAGCCACCGCTCATCGAAACCGTCGCACCCGGCTACCGAATCTGGTCAGGCGAATGAACCAATCCCCGCCGCATGCGTCGCTCCGCCGGCCGCCGCTGCCACGCTGGACGATCCGTCTCCGCTTGACGCTCCTCTACGGAGGTGTTTTTCTCGCCTCGGGTGTCGTCCTGCTCGGCATCACCTATGCGCTGGTCGACCGCGCCACCGGCGACGCCGTCTTCATCGCCCGGCAGCCACACCGCGGATCGACCACAAGGCCGGCGACGCTTCCCGGTGGAGTTCCGAACGGCAAGCCCGTCCGGATCCCCATTCCGAACGGGAAGCACCCGTTCCGGCTCCCTACGCAAACACAGGCAGAGTCCGACCATCTCCGCGCGTTTCTCGATCACCAGCACGCAAGTGATCTTCATCAGCTGCTGATCCAGTCCGCGATCGCGCTCGCAGGGATGGCGTTCCTTTCGCTCGCACTCGGCTGGCTCGTGGCCGGACGGGCCTTACGGCCGCTCCGGACAATGACCGCTGCAGCCCAGCGGATCACCCAGCGCAATCTCCACGAACGGCTCGCCGTGCAGGGTCCGGCCGACGAGCTCAAGGACCTGGGCGACACCGTCGACGAGCTACTCGCGAGACTCGAGGCCGCCTTCGAAGCCCAACGCCGCTTCGTCGCCAACGCTTCACACGAGCTGCGCACGCCGCTCACACTCGGACGCGCGCTGCTCGAGGATCAGCTCGCCGACCCCCGGGCTTCAACCGGCTCCTTCCGAGCGACATCCCAGCGGCTGCTCGAGATCAGCGAAGAACAGGAACGCTTGATCGCGGCACTGCTCACGCTGGCCAGCAGCGAGCGCGGCCTCGAGGAGCGAGTACCCGTCGACCTCGCCGACATCGTCGATCAGATCGTCAGCACCCGCCATGCCGAAAGCGCAGAGCGAGCGCTGCATGTCAGCACTTCACTGGAACCGGCGCCTGTCTGGGGAGACGCACAGCTTCTTCAGCGCCTCGTCGCCAATCTCTTCGACAACGCGCTCCGCCACAACGTGCCCGCCGGAAGCGTCGACGTCGCCACTGGGACCGCCAACGAACGTGCCTTGCTCTACGTCGCCAACACTGGCCCGCTCGTCCCGCAGTCGGAGCTCGCGCGCCTCTTCCAGCCGTTTCAACGACTCGCCACGGACCGCACGGAGCCCGCAGAAAGCCATGGCCTGGGCCTCTCGATCGTGCAGGCGATCGCCACCGCCCACAACGCAAGCCTCACCGCCCGCGCCCGGCCAGAGGGCGGCCTGACGATAAGTGTCGATTTCCTTGCCGGGCCGCCGCGGGCGGATTCGAGTGAAGCGTCAGGTCTTGACACCGGGAACGCAACAGCCCTGTCCTCTGCCTGAGATGCCTCGCGGATTGCGTTTTGAAGTGAGTGGACGCTCGCCCAGGTGCGCGTCGTCGACACCGGAACCGGACCTAGGCATCATTCCGCGCGTGTTGGGCCGCCGATTCGTCGCGTGCAGTTGTGCTCTGATCGCAAGCGCGGCGATCGCGTTGGCCGGCACTGCGGCGGGCTCTCAGACGCGCGTCGTTCTCGGAAAGAAGCACCTACTCACGTACGGGGTCGGATGGGGCACGGTGCATCCGCGCCTGATCTTCAACGGTGGAGATCCCAGCGGCAAAGCCTGGCACTTGACCTGGAGCAGTTGGGGCGCGACCTCGGCCTCCGCTCGCGGCTTGACGTGGATCTCCAAACCAAGGGGCGGCTACTACAGCAAGCCAGGAGCGATCCAGCTTCGCGCATCACGCATTGGCCGGTGCACAGCTCACGGGCCGCGTGCCTACACGCATCTTCAAGCGCGCGTGGCGGCGCGACCCGGAGGACGCCTCGGCAAGTGGTTCGCCTGGGGCGGCTGGAAGAGCATCTGCAAGGGTCCCTAGAGGCCTCGCGATCAGGGGTCATTCCGGAACACTGGCCCAGACGACCGTCAACAACCGACCTTCACCCGAGGTCACAGCGCGGTAGTAGGCTCGAAACTGCGAATACCGGCTTATGCCAGACCACCTTTCCGCTGGCGTCGCGGGCGACGATGTAGGGCTCCCCGATGATTGGCCCGACTTTGGGGGCCATCGGCTTGAGCACGTCGATGTAGACGTTGTTGATAACCGGGACGGTGGCGACCGGGTGACAATCTCTCGCAAGCACTTGGATGGAACGAACGCCGTCCGCCGCCACACCGACCAGATACTGAACGGAGAAGGGTGGACCCGAGGAGACGCCCGACATGTCCCAGACGGGCAAGGACGGCGAGGGGAAGGTGCCGGGAGCTAAGCAGCTGCCACCTAGGTCGGACGGCCTTCCTGCTTCGCCGTAGAAGAAGCAGAGTTTGTTTTGCGTCTTCCGGTGGGCCGCATAGACGGCGATCCCGTCGCGGGAGGCCAGCTGCACGAAGCTGCCTGGTCGCGCCGAGATGGCCTCGAGACCGTGAACGGTGCGGAGGCTCATGCGGGGGATCGGTGTGCCGTGATTGGAGAACGCGAACAGGTGGCCGAGCACGCCACTGAAAGCGAGTGCCGGAAGCGCGAGCGCTACTGCGGCAACTACGACCGCCAGGAGGCGACGGTGCGTCCAACGTAGGTCGCGCAGTCCATGCCGGCTCGGACGCGCACGCGGGTTGTCCGGGCCTGCGTAGGCGCTCAGAACGGAGCGCAGCTCATTCAGCGAAACGAGGTCTTCGTTATGCGTGGTCATTACGGCTCTCCTTTCGCCGTTCCACAGTGGGCACGTAACCCGCCTCGGTGAGCGAGCGGGTCAATCTCTTGCGCGCGTCGTGCAGATTCGACTTCACCGTGCCGACGGAGCAGCCGAGGACATCCGCCGTCTCCTCCTCGCTCAGTCCTGCTTGCAGCCGCAAGACCGCCGTGGCCCGAAGACGCGGTGGAAGGTGATCGAACCCCTTCTTGAGTGCAGCTTCACGCCCTTCAGCGGGTGCGGTTCCCTGCAGCTCTTCGACCCCGGGAGCGGTGCGAAGTCGCAGGAGCCGTTCCCGCCGCGCGACTTTGAGTGCTCGGCGGGTCGCGACCCGAAGCGCCCACGTTGTTACGACACTGGGGTCTCGCAACTTGCCGATTCCTTGGCTGATATCGAGAAGGGCCTCCTGCGCTGCGTCCTCAGCCGCCCACGATCCAGAGCCGACGACGAGACGCGCCGTCTTCACGACCAGCGGTCGTAACTCGGCAAGCAGCTCGTTCAATGCCGCAGCGTCACCCGCGTGGGCGCGGCTAGCGAGCGAACCGGTGCTCCGTGCTACCTCCATCGTCAGTTAGGTAGAGCGCATCCGCACCGAAAAGGTTGGCTCCTAGGACGGACACGTTACGCCCAGCCGTCCGGCGTCATTCCGGAACACTGGGCCAGGCGAGAGTTTCCGGCGCCTGACTCGGCACTGGAACCACCACGTTGTTGCCAACCGGCTCTGGCGTCAGGGACTTGTGCGTCGGCAGAGTCTTGTTCGAAGCCGCCGCGACCAACGTCACTCAAGAGCCGTCGCGCGGATGTAGAGAGAAAAGGGAGGAACGGCGCCCCAGCGCCATCCGCGCTCAGACTCCGGCTCACCGGCTTTCTGGAGCCGTAGGCAGCGCTGATGCTGAAGTGAGGCCCGCAATCGCAGGCCTCACTCCGACAAAAGCCGACGTACTACGTAGGGTCACAGCAGTGAGCTTCGTAATCCGTCAGTACGAGGCGCGAGACGAGCGTGGCTGGCTCCTCTGCCGTCTGCTCTCGTTCTTCGACTCCGCGTTCTTCGACGGAGTCGAACGCGAGAAGGAGCGCTACGAGCGCGACGCGATCGAGTTGGTGGCGGAGAAGGAAGGCGTGATCGTCGGGCTCCTCGACGTGGAGTGCGAGAGCGACGGTTTGGCCGCTCGGCCGGGAACGGGCGGGATGATCTGGCACTTGGCAACGCATCCGGATCATCAGCGGCAGGGTGTGGCCTCCGCGCTGCTGGCCGAAGCCGAGGCTCGCGCACGCAGGCGAGGGATCGTCCGGCTGGAGGCCTGGACGCGCGACGATGCAGGTACGCAGCGCTGGTACGAGCGGCACGGGTTCGCGCAGATCGACTCCTATCTTCACGTCTACCTCGAGCGTGACGATTTGGCTGCATTCGACGGCGAACTGCGACTCGTCAAGGCATTCGCGCACTACACCGGCGATCGCCGTGAAGAGATACGAAACCGGTACGCGCGGGTTCACGACGACGTCCTCTACGAGAAACGCCTGTAACGACGACGCGCTCGGGCGATCTCTCGCCTGCGAAAGGCTCAGACGCGGCGGAAGAAGGATCGGCTCTCTGCCAGCATGCTGCCGCTCGCCATCCCACGGGCGAAGTTCTCCTGTGCCGCGGGATCGCCGGCGAGCTTCTCGCGGTAGCGCTCGTAGTCGGCGAGCGAGTCGAAGTCGATGAGAGCGATGACGCAGGTGATCATCTCTGCTCGTGCTCCTTCCTCGGAGTCGTGGTCATCCAGACAGACCGCAAAGCCTGGTCACTTGTTGGTGGCCGAGCGTACGGTTGTGCCTGGGATGACCGTGCGTGACTCGCCATTGAGGGCTGCTCCCGCGCTGGCTGCGTGCATCGCCGCTCTGCTCGTCGCCGGATGCGGCAGCGGCG
>DATFSG010000325.1:0-2893 GCA_035262765.1 Gaiellaceae bacterium
TCGCACTCGGCCTCGTGCGGCCGGATCTCCTTCTCGGCGAAGGTGCGCGCGAGCGCGCGCAGTTCCTTCTGCTCGTCGGTCAGGGCGAAGGAGACGCCCGTCGCAGTGGTCTCGTCGATCGCAACCATCACACTCTCCAGAGTGTTGATTGACTGTTCAGTCAAAGTTTAGTCATCGTTCCCGAAACGGGCTAGACCCGTACGATGCGGCTGTGGCGACGACGGCGAAGAAAACCGAGCTCGACCCGCGCGACTACCTCGCGCTCGACGCCCTACTCTCCGACGAGGAGCGCGCGATCCGCGACACGGTGCGCCGGTTCGTCTCGGAGCAGGTCAAGCCGTACGTCGGTGACTGGTTCGAGCGCGGCGAGCTTCCCACCGAGCTGATTCCCGAGCTGGCACGGCTCGGCCTGTTCGGGATGCACCTCGAGGGCTACGGCCTCCCCGAGGCGAGCTCGGTCATGTACGGGCTCGTCTGCCAGGAGCTCGAGGCGGGCGACGCGGGCATCCGCAGCCTCGTCTCGGTGCAGGGCTCGCTCTCGATGTACGCGATCTGGAAGTGGGGCTCCGAGGAGCAGAAGCAGCAATGGCTGCCGGCGATGCACGCCGGGGACAAGATCGGCTGCTTCGGGCTGACCGAGCCCGACGCCGGCTCCGATCCCGGCTCGATGCGCACGACGGCCAAGCGCGACGGCTCGGACTGGATCCTCAACGGCGCGAAGATGTGGATCACGAACGGCTCGATCGCGGACGTCGCAGTCGTCTGGGCGCGCACCGAGGACGGCGAGATCAACGGCTTCCTCGTCGAGAAGGACATGCCCGGCTTCGAGGCGCCGCTGATGCACCACAAGATGTCGCTGCGCGCGTCGGTCACGTCGGAGCTCGTCCTCCGCGACGTGCGCGTGCCCGAGGAGAGCCGCTTCCCGGAGATCAACTCGCTGCGCGGGCCGCTCTCCTGCCTCAACGAGGCGCGGTTCGGGATCGTGTTCGGCGTCGTCGGCTCGGCGCGCACCTGTCTCGAGACGGCGCTTGACTACGCGAAGGAGCGGATCGTCTTCGGCAAGCCGATCGCGGGCTACCAGCTGACGCAACAGAAGCTCGCGGAGATGGCGCTCGAGGTGAACCGCGGAGCGCTGCTGGCGCTCCACCTCGGCCGCATGAAGGACGAGGGGACACTACGGCCGGAGCACGTCTCGATGGGCAAGATGGGCAACGTCCGCGGCGCGCTCGAGGTGGCTCGCACCGCGCGCTCGATCCTCGGCGGCAACGGGATCACGCTCGAGTATCCGGTGATCCGCCACATGAACAACCTCGAGACCGTCCTCACCTACGAGGGCACGCACGAGGTGCACACGCTGTCGGTCGGCAAAGCGCTGACCGGCGAGAACGCGTTCCGCTAGGCGCGCGACTCCTCGCCGTCCCAATAGCCGACCGCGTCGCCGCGCTGGAACACCTTGCCGCCGCCGGTGACCTTGTCGCTGTCGGGATACGTGCAATACCCGCTCCGCAGCGTCGAGAAGATCAGGATCCGCGACGGCTCGGAGCCGCGGTTGTAGAAGGTGTGCGCGCCTTCCTCGCCCTGCGGGAAGCCGACGACGTCGCCCGTGCGCAGCTCTCGCTCGCCCTGCGGATTGCGCAGCGTCGGCGTGCCGGCGACGACGACCGCCCACTCCTCGTTCCCGGCGTGGAAGTGATACGGCCAGAGCTGGTTGCCCACCTCGAACTCGTAGAGCGACGCGCCGATGAGCTCGTCTCCGGTCCGCTCGCTCGCCGAGATCTCCCTGAACGCGAAGCCCGGGGGCGTCTCCTCGCCAGGCGGCATGGTCGCGTCCTGGAGATTCACTTCGGCTCCACCCAGCCGCGGATGATCTCGACGTCCGAGCGCGTGTGGCCGGCGATCATGCCGATCTTGTCGATGTCCGGGTAGACCGCCAGCTCCGGGTCGGAGACGGTCGAGAAGAAGACGACGCGGGCCGGCTCTTCCGTGTCGTTGCGCAGCCCGTGCAGGCCTTCCGGTCCGCGCCTGAACCACGCGATGTCCCAGGGCTTGAGCACGCGCTCGCCCTCGGGAGTCCGCAGCGTCGGCGTGCCGGTGACGACGATGCAGCACTCCTCCTCGCCGATCTGCCAATGGTACGGGGACGACTGTCCCGGCTCGAGCTCGTAGAGCGTCCCGCCCCAGAGCTTCGCCCCGAAGTCGTCGCCGAAGCGGCGCGGCTCGTCGTCGAAGAGGTTCAAAAGCCGTGCTCTTCCCGCGCGGGCAGCGGGCTCTGCGGCAGGCCTTCGCGCGGCTCGCCCTCGTTGTAGACCGACGGCGCGACGTCGTTCGGGCCCTCCGCATAGAAGACGCTCGCCAGCCGCTGGATCTGCGGACGCCCCGGCCCGAGCTCGTACTGGCCGCCTCCGTACATCTCGATGCCCCGCGCCTCGCACGCTTCGATCGTCTCCAGCAGCCCGCGCCAGGTGCCGAAGCGCGACGGCTTGATGTTCAGCCAGAGCGGCTCGAGCGGTAGGCCGTCGAGATCGTCGAGGGAGTGCACCGGGGCGTCGAAGCTCAGGCGATCCTCGGCGCCGGCGAGCGCTTCGCGCAGGCCGTCGTCGAGCCACGCGTCCTCGATCACCACGTCTGGAAGCTCCTCGACGATCGCGCGATAGAGCTCGGGATCGGGCACGAGGTCGACGACGGTGCCGCGGTAATACGCCTTCAGGTCGACGACACGCACGCGATCGAGCTCGCGCAGGCGGCGCAGCACCTGCGCGTCCCAGTCCTTCTCGGCATCGAGCTTGAACTCGAGACCCGGCGCGACGGCGAGCCACCGCTCCGGATCGGCGCGAGTCGAGACGACGAAGCGCACCGGCAGCTCCTGGCGACCGAATGCCTCACCGAAACCGAG
>DATFSG010000326.1:0-2585 GCA_035262765.1 Gaiellaceae bacterium
CGCCACGCGGGGAGGCCACCATTCGAAGCCTCCGCTTCAGACTGCGCCGGACGCAAAGGTGAAGGCAACTCCGCCCGAGCGTCCTCCGGCGGCCGAGTCGGGCCTGCTCCCCTGGCAGCTTGCGGCGCCGCTGAGCCGCGAAGTCGTGCTGCCTCGAGCCGGCACGCGTCATGAGCTCGTCGTTCTCGGTGGCCTGAGCTCGGGAGCCTCGTCCACGAACGGGGTCGCCGTGCTCGACACGCGAACCGGCCGGCTCATGCCGCGTGCGAGTCTGCCGCAGGCGACGCACGATGCGGCAGGTGCGGCGCTCGGCTCGCGGCTGCTAGTGATCGGCGGCGGTACCTCCACCGCGGCCGGCGGGACCCAGATCGTCGCCGGCGGGAAGGCGACCCGGAGCGGCGAGCCCGCCGCGGCACGCGCCGACGCGGGCGCCGTGACGATCGGTCACACGGTGTACGTGGTCGGCGGCTACGACGGAAAGAGCCTGGAGCCCGAGGTCGCTTCGACGACCGACGGTCGCAGCTATCGCCCGGTCGCCGCGCTTCCGGTCCCCGTCCGCTATCCGGCGCTCGCCGTGCTCGGCTCCCGGATCTACGTCTTCGGCGGCCTCCTCGCGAACGGGCATCCCAGCAACGCGGTCCAGCTCGTCGACCCGGCCAAGCGCACGGCGCACGTGGTCGGCCGCCTACCCAAGCCCCTCGACGGTGCGGTGGCCGGCGTGCTCGGCGGCACGGTTTACCTCGCGGGCGGCCGCACGGCGGCGGGACCGACCAGCGCCGTCTACGCGTTCCAGCCGGGCAAAGCCTCGTTCCTGCGCGCGGGCTCGCTGCGCGTGCCCGTCGCGAACGCCGGCGCCGCCGTGAGTAATGGGAGGCTCTGGATCGTCGGCGGCGAGTCGAACGGCGGTCAGCCGATCGGCGCCGTCCAGATGGTCATCCCGAACGCCGGCTTCGGGAAAGCCGGTGACCCGGGCGCGGGCTCGCCGTTCGCCGGCGACAAGCTGCTGATCGCGGACCGGGGCAACGACCGGCTACTCCTCCTCGACGACCGCGACAGAGTCGTCTGGCGATATCCGTCCCCGGGGCGGGCGGCGCCGCACGGCGGCTTCTACTTCCCGGACGACGCCTTCTTCATCCGGCACGGGAGCGCGATCATCTCCAACCAGGAGGACAACGACACGATCGTCGAGATCGAGTACCCGTCGGGGCGGATCACCTTCCAGTACGGGCATCCGCGCCAGCCGGGAAGTGCCCCTGGCTACCTCAACACGCCCGACGACGCCTACCTGCTTGCCAACGGCCACATGACCGTCGCCGACCCCGGCAACTGCCGCGTCATCATCCTCGACCCGCGCACCAGGCGTGTCCTGCACCAGATCGGCACGCCCGGCCGCTGCGTGCACGACCCCCCGGCCGCGCTTGGATCCCCGAACGGCGACACGCCACTCACGGACGGCAACATCCTCGTCTCGGAGATCAACGGGAGCTGGATCGACGAGGTCACGCCGTCCGGGCACAAGGTCTGGGCCGTCCGTCTCCCCATCGGCTACCCGTCGGACGCCCAGCAGCTCAGCCCGAACCGCTACCTGGTAGCCGACTACGAGCATCCAGGAGGGATCATCGAGTTCGACCGCCGGGGCCGGATCGAGTACCGCTACCAGCCCACGAGCGGCCTCGGCGAGCTCAACCACCCATCGCTCGTCGAGCGGCTCCCGTCCGGCGTGTTCATGGTCAACGACGACTACAACGACCGGATGGCCGCGATCGACCCGGCGACCAAGGCGCTCGTCTGGCAGTACGGCGTGGACGGGCATCCGGGCACGACGCCGGGGCATCTCAACATCCCGGACGGCTTCGACCTGCTGGCCCCGGGCGGCAAGACGCCGACGCATCCCAACACCGGATAACTCATCCGACTCTCACCCGCGGCGCGACAATGGCTACACGATGCGGGTTCTCGTAGTCGAGGACGAGAGGAAGCTGGGCGAGCTCCTCCGCCGTGGCCTTGGCGAGGAGGGCTACGCCGCCGATCTGGCCGACCGCGGCGAGGAGGCGCTCTGGATGTCGAAGGCCGTCGACTACGACGTGATCGTGCTCGACGTGATGCTGCCCGGCGCGGACGGCTTCGAGATCTGCCGCCGGATGCGCGGCAGCGGGGTCTGGGCGCCGGTGCTGATGCTCACGGCGCGCGACGCAGTCGACGACCGGGTCAGCGGCCTCGATGCTGGCGCCGACGACTACCTCACGAAGCCGTTCGCGTTCGAGGAGCTCCTAGCGAGGCTGCGCGCTCTCACCCGGCGAGCGCCCGCCGAGCGGCCTCCGGTGCTCGAGGTCGGCGACCTGCGGCTGGACCCGGGTGCGCACAGAGCGTGGCGTGGCGAGCACGAGCTCGATCTGTCGCAGAAGGAGTTCGCGCTGCTCGAGTTGTTCATGCGACGGCCCGGAATGACGCTCAGCCGCACGCAGCTGCTCGACGGCGCCTGGGACATCGCCTTCGAAAGCCGCTCGAACGTGATCGACGTCTATGTCCGCTACCTGCGGGAGAAGATCGACCGCCCGTTCGGCCGCGACTCGATCGAGACGATC
>DATFSG010000327.1:0-3331 GCA_035262765.1 Gaiellaceae bacterium
TACGACAAGTCGACGGCCGGCATGCCGGTCGAGCCGGTCGTCGACTTCCTCCTCCCGTTCGCGAGCGGCGGGGCGCTGGAATTCGCGATCGGAACGGGTCGGATTGCTGTGCCGCTCGCCGAGCGGGGTGTCCCCGTGGCGGGCATCGACTTCTCGCCGGACATGGTCGCGCAGCTGCGGACGAAGACGGACGGCATCCCGGTCGAGATCGGCGACTACGCGACAACCCGTGTCGACGGCGCCTTCTCGCTCGTCTACATCGTCTTCAACTCGATCAACAACTCGACGACGCAGGACGGCCAGGTGGCCACGTTCGCCAACGCCGCCGCCCACCTCGACTCGGGAGGATGCTTCGTCGTGGAGGTAGGCGTGCCGGGCGGCGGCGCGCCGCTCGAGGTCTGCGACCTCTCCGAGACACACGTGTGCATCGACGAGCGCCACCCGGCGACACAGCGGCTCGTCTCACACCACTTCTCGCTCGTTGACGGCACGTGGCGGAGGATTTCGGTGCCGTTCCGCTCGGTCTCGCCGGGCGAGCTCGACCTCATGGCGCGGCTCGCCGGAATGGAGCTGCGCGAGCGCTGGGCCGACTGGGACCGCTCGCCGTTCACCGAGGAGAGCACGAAGCATGTGTCGGTGTGGGAGAAGAGTTCGGGATGAACGACTGGTTCTCAGGAGACGTCGCGGAGCGCTACGACACGTCGACGGCCGCCATGCCGGTCGAGCCGGTCGTCGACTTCCTCCTCCCGTTCGCGAGCGGCGGGGCGCTCGAGCTCGCGATCGGGACCGGCCGGATCGCCGTACCGCTCGCCGCCCGCGGCGTCCGCGTGGCGGGGATCGACCTCTCGCCGGACATGGTCGCGCAGCTGCGGAAGAAGACCGACGAGCTTCCTGTCGCGATCGGCGACATGGCAGAGACAACGGTCGACGGCACGTTCTCGCTCGTCTACATCCTCTTCAACTCGATCTTCAACCTCCGTACCCAGGATGCTCAGGTCGCGTGCTTCGAGAACGCCTCTGCCCATCTCGAGCCGGGCGGGGCTTTCGTCATCGAGCTCATGGTTCCCGAGGTGCAGCGGCTGCCGCGCGGCGACAAGTTCCTGCTCTTCGACGCGAGATCCGACCACGTCGGCTTCGACGAGTTCGACCTCGTCACCCAGGGGCTGACCTCGCATCACTACAACCCCGAACGCGGCACGTACTCGTCCTTTCCGGGCCGCTACATCTGGCCAGCGGAGCTCGACCTGATGGCACGCATCGCGGGCCTCACACTTCGAGAGCGCTGGGCCGACTGGGACCGCTCGCCGTTCACCGCCGAGAGCGAGAAACACATCTCCGTATGGCAGAAGACCTGAGAATCGAGCTTCCGATCGAGAGCGAGCGGCTCGTCATCCGGCCGCTGCGCATCGAGGACGCGGCAGAGCTCCGCGAGGACGAGGAGTGGATCCGGGAGAAGATCGACCGCTACGAGCGGGACGGCGGGATGAGCCTCTGGGCCGCGGTCGACCGCGAGAGCGGCCGGGCGGTCGCTCTCGCCGGCTTCCAGTGGGAGCAGATCGAAGGGCGACGCGAGCTCGACATCGGCTGCGTCGTCGCGGACCATGCGCAGGAACGCGGCTACGGGACGGAGGCATCGGCCGCAATCCTGGACGCCGCCTTCGCGGCCGGCTTCGAGCGGATCACGGCGATGACCGGTCCGGACAACGTGCGCGCGTTGCGGATTCTGGAGAAGCTCGGGTTCGCACGCCACGGAGACACGAACCACGAAGGGCGTCACTACGCGTTCTTCGTCAAGGTCGCGCCGTGAGGGTCACGTTCGTCAAGAAGGGCTCCAACCGGTACGCAGTCGAAGTCCGCCGCGACCGCTATCCCGACCTGTGGTGCGGGACGATCGGCTACGACGACTGGCTGCCCCACGACCTGCTCCACTTCTTCGCCGAGGCCGAGTACGGCCTGGACGAAGGCATCTTCGGCGATCTCGCGGCGGGTGGCAACGCCCGGATCTTCCAGCCGATGGACAAGCACCTCGTCGCGAAGATGTGGCGGAAACAGCGAATCAGCCGAACGCGGCTCCCCGACGGCCGGCGCTCCGAGCAGCTTGCTTGGGAGCTCCAGCAGAGCTGGCGGAAGAAGACGCTCGCCCCGAAGCTCCAGCGACAGCTCGACGACCTCGCGGCGCGCTGGCGGGCGCTCCAGGTCGGCGGCTCGCTCACGCTCGAGTGGCCGCGTCCCGAGGGCCGCAAGCGACACCCGCCGCGCGACCGCCGGCGTCCCGCCACCGCACGGCGCTAGTAGCGTTGCCGGGTGTCCGCGCGCGCTCGCCGTTCCTGTTTGACGGTTCCCGGCTCGAGCGAGCGGATGCTCGCGAAGGCGCCGTCGCTCGCACCCGACGAGGTGATCGTCGACCTCGAGGACGCTGTTGCGGCTGACGACAAGGAGCGGGCGCGTGGGCTCGCGGTCGGAGCGATCCGGCGCGGGCCGCTCGCGCGCACGACGGCGCTCCGCGTCAACGGACGCTCGACGCCGTGGTGGGAGGACGACCTCCGGGCGGCTGCGGCGGAGCGCCCCGACGTGGTCGTACTCCCCAAGGTCGAGTCTCCGGAGGACGTGTCCGCGGCGGCCGACCAGCTTCCGGACAGCGTCGGCCTCGAGGCGCAGATCGAGACGGCGCGCGGGCTCGTCGAGGTCGAACGGATCGCCGCGGTCGGCGCCGGGTTCAGGCTCGAAGCCCTCGTCTTCGGGCCGGCGGATCTCGCTGCCTCGCTCGGCGTGCCGGTGCTGACGATCGGCGCCGGCACCAGCGACCACGCCCTCGCGCGGGTGGTCGCCGCGGCCCGCGCGTTCGGCCTACAGGCGCTCGACGGCCCGCATGCACGGCTCGGCGACGACCTCGGCGTCGTCCTCTCCGCGCGGCGCGCCTACGAGCACGGCTACGACGGCAAGTGGGTGATCCATCCGAGCCAGATCGAGCCGGTCAACAGCATCTTCACGCCCTCCCCGGCCGAGCTGGAGCGCGCGCAGCGGATCCTCGAGGCGGCGAGCGGAGCAGCGCGTTTCGAGGGCGAGCTCGTCGACGAGGCGTCGCGCAAGCTCGCCGAGTCGCTCCTCAGGCGCGCCGAGCTGCTCGCCTAGCAGCCTTCCGCCGCTTCACTTCGGGCGCGGCGAGCACTCCGCGATACCAAAGGTGCAGAAGCGCGGCGATCACGGCCGCGACCAGCAAGAGAACCCTGCCGATGCTTGCCAGCACGCCGCAGAGGGTACTTCCGGGTCGTGACCGGGCGCAGAGAACTCTGGGAAGTCACGCGCTTCTCGGGCCGTCGGCGCGGCTTCG
>DATFSG010000328.1:0-9603 GCA_035262765.1 Gaiellaceae bacterium
GATCCTCATCGTCTGGCTCTATGTGATGGCGAACGTGATCGTCTTCGGCGGCGAGCTCAACTGGTGGTGGCGCGAGCGTCACCGAGAGGCGTCCGTGCCGCTCGCGCTGACGGGACGCGAGGACTCTCCGCCGGCGTAGAACGTGCATGAAGTGGAGGGCGGTGGCGATCCTCGCGCTCGTGGCTCCGCTCGCTGCGGGCTGCGGCGGCGGAGGGAAGCCGAGCTTCCAATCCGCGGCCGGCTGGCAGCTCCTCTCGGGTCAGAACGAGCTCGCGGCGGCCAACGTCCCCTTCGCGGCCGCCGATCGGAGCATGGCGAGCCCGCCGTCCCGGACGGTCGCAGCACTTCCTCGCCGCGGTGTCCTGATCTGGGCGATGGTCTCGCGCTCCGCGGGACCGGGAACGACACCGCTGCCGCTCCGGCTGACCGAGGCGGTTCCGTCGAATCCGTTCGAAGGCTTCGGGTGCGCGCCGGCCGTGTCCGACTCGGGTTGCTACGCCCGGTCGGGATCCGTCCGCGAGCTCAGGGCGCAGACCGGCCGCTACGCCGTCGACCTCTACGTCTTTTTCGGGACCGACCACCCGCCGACCGCGTCCGTCCGCGCGGCGAACGCCGAGCTGGCCCGTTTGCAGCTGCCACATGGCAAAGAGACGACCGCGCCGGCCTGTCCCGTCGAGAACGCCTACGAAACGCGACTCAGCCGCTCCGCTGGGCCACCGGGATCGACGGTGACGGTCTCCGGAGCCCTCGGCGTCGTCGGCGAGGACGGCACCTACGGCGGGCAGACCGCGAAGGAGGCCCACGCCTACTGGAACCTCGACTTCCACAAGTGGTGGTCGGCGTTGGGGCCGAAGCCGCTGCCTGCGGTGCCAGGCTCGCCGGTGGAGAACCTCGCCGGGCAAGACGTCGCGCGGCGCTGCACCTATCGCTTCTGGATCACGATCCCGTCCGTGCGTCCTGGCTCGTACCCGATCGAGGTGCTCGCCGGAGTCGGCAAGAGCC
This sequence comes from Gaiellaceae bacterium, assembly GCA_035262765.1. Taxonomy (GTDB): domain Bacteria; phylum Actinomycetota; class Thermoleophilia; order Gaiellales; family Gaiellaceae; genus Palsa-739. The sequence goes on from DATFSG010000328.1 coordinate 1,003, forward strand.
AGGCGAGCTTCGCGCCCGTCAGCTTCAGGGTGACGGACGGCTAGCGAGCTCCTCGAGCAGCGCACGGGCCGCGCGCGCACGGTGCGAGTTCTCCGCCTTCCATTCGTTGCCAAGCGCCGCGACCGTCCGTTCCTCACCGTTCGGGACGAAGATCGGGTCGTAGCCGAAGCCCTCGCTCCCGGCGGGTTCGAGCGCGATCGTCCCCTCTAGCGTGCCGGTTCCGCGTAGCTCTTGCCCGTCCGGCGCGACGAGGACGAGCTCCGAGACATAGCGCGCGCGGCGATCCTCGACGCCACCGAGCTCGCCCAGGAGCTTCGAGACAGCCGGGGCACCTTCCGGCGCGTACCGCGCTGACAGCACGCCGGGGCGACCGCCCAGGGCGTCGACCTCGAGCCCGGAGTCCTCCGCGAGCACCCAGCCTTCCGCGTGCTCGCGGCCGAACCGCGCCTTGATCTCCGCATTGTCGTAGTAGGTCTCGCCCGTCTCCGGCGGGTAGTCGCCGCGGTCGAGGGGATCGATCGTCCAACCAGGCAGGAGCTGCTCGAGCTCCCGCGCCTTGTGCGGGTTACGCGAGCAGAGGACTGCGTTAAGGGAGCTCACGCGCGACCGCTTCCGCCTGGAGCGTCGCGATCTCGCCGATCCCGGCCGCCGCGAGCCCGAGCAGCTCGTCGAGCGTCTCGCGCGCGAACGGGTCGCGCTCGGCCGTCGCCTGCACCTCGACGAGACGGCCGTCGCCGGTCATCACGACATTCATGTCGGTGTCGGCGCTGGAGTCCTCCGCGTAGTCGAGGTCGAGCAGCGGAACGCCTTCCACGACGCCGACCGAGACGGCCGCGACCGAGTCGCGGAACGTGCGCGAGAGACCGAAGCGGTCGAGCGCGCGCATCGCGGCGACGTACGCGCCGCAGATCGCCGCGCAACGCGTGCCGCCGTCGGCCTGGAGCACGTCGCAGTCGAGCCACAGCGTCCGCTCGCCGAGCGCCTCGAAGTCGGCGACCGCGCGCACCGCGCGGCCGATCAGCCGCTGGATCTCGACAGTCCGCCCCTGTTGCTTCCCGCGCGCCGCCTCCCGTTGGACGCGCTCGCCTGTCGATGCCGGCAGGAGCGAGTATTCGGCGGTGATCCAGCCCTTCCCCTGACCGCGCAACCACCGCGGGATGTCCTCCTCGACCATGGCCGTGCACAGCACTTTCGTTCGACCCTGCGTGATGACGACCGAGCCGTGTGGGTTCTCGAGGAAGTCCGGCTCGAAGGAGATCGCACGGAGTTGGTCGGGCTTCCGGCCGCCCTCGCGCGCGCTCACGCGGCCGCCCCTTCGAGCGTCGCCACGGTGACGTGCTCGACCTCGGGAACCGGGAGCTGGAGGAAACGCCGGCCGAGCTCGCGGAAGGCCTCGGGATCGCCGGTCGTGAGGAAGCGATACGTGCCCACGCGGCCGCGCTCGTTCTCGACGCCCTTGCGCGCGAGCGTCTCGGCCACCTCGCGAGCCGTCTCCTCCGCCGAGAAGACGAGCGTCACGTCGCGGCCGAACACGCGCTCGAAGATCTTGCGGATCAGCGGATAGTGCGTGCAGCCGAGGATCACGGTGTCGACGCCCTCCGCCTGCAGCGGCGCCGCGTACTCGCGCACAGCGCGCTCCGTCTCCTCGCCGTACGGATCGTCGCCCTCGATCAGCGGCACGAGCTGCGGGCAGGCGACGGGAAAGAACGAGATGCCGGCGTCAAGAGCGTGGACGAGTTCCGCATAGCGGCCCGCCTGCACGGTCGCCTCGGTGGCAAGGAGCCCGACTCGCCGGTTGCGCGTCGCCTGGACGGCTGCGTGCGCCTCGGGCGTGATCACGCCGACGACCGGCACCGTCAGCTCCTCCTGCAGTCGCGGGAGGGCGGCCGAGGTCGCGGCGTTGCACGCGACGAGGATCAGCTTCACGTCCTGCTGCTCGAGATACGCGCCGATCTCGCGCGCGAAGCGGCGGATCTCGGCCAGCGGCCGCGGCCCGTACGGCAGGCGCGCGTGGTCACCGAGATAGATGAAGTCCTCGTTCGGCATCGTCACGAGGCACTCGTGGAGGACGGTCAGCCCTCCCACACCGGAGTCGAAGACGCCTATCGGCCGCGAGTCCACGGCGACCATCGTAAATGGGCGCTAGCGTGCGGTTCGTGGGTCGCGTCAGGGTCGCCCTCGCAATCGTCGCCACGTCGCTCGTGTGTGCCGGGGCTGCGGCCTACGCGCGCCCGGCCTCGGCCGCCGCCGGCTGGAGCTCCCAGTTCACGATCGCGGCCTCTGACGGGAAGCTGCTCGCGTGCGTCGAGCTCTTTCCCGGCGGCGCCCCTCCGGACGGCGGCTGGCCCGGAGTCATCCTCTTCCACGGGCTCGGGCAGACGTACGCAGACATGGAGCCGATCGGCGACGCCCTGGGTGAGTTCGGCCTTGCCTCACTCGCCTGCGACGCCCGCGGCACCGGCGCATCCCAGGGGCAGTGGGGCCTCGACGGACCGCGGGAGGTGCAGGATGCGCAGGACCTCTTCGACTGGTTCTCGGGCCAAGCCGACATCTCGGATACCCAGATCGGAGCCATGGGCCTCTCGCTCGGAGGCGGCGAGGTCTGGAACGCGGCGGTCGCCGGCGTTCCTTTCAAAGCGATCGTCCCGGCGATCACCTGGACGAACCTCGCGTCTGCGCTGAACCCGAACGGCGTCGCGAAGACGGGCCTGGTCGGGATCCTCGCCCAGAAGGTGCCGCTCGCGAACTGGGATCCGGCACTCGCCCAGACTGCGCAGGACCTGTTGCAGGGCAACGTCACGCAGGCGGTCAAGAGCACGGAGGCGGCCCGCTCCCCGCGCTCGCAGATCCATGCCCTCACGGTGCCGACCCTCATGCTGCAGGGACGCCACGATTTCCTGTTCGACATGGACCAGGCGACCGCGGCCTGGAAGCTCCTCGCAGGGCCGAAGCGCCTCTACCTCGGCGACCTCGGCCACCCTCCCGCCAAGAACCCGGCGGACGAGCAAGCCGTCTACATCGGCGACGCCGTCATCTGGTTCGAGCACTACCTCGCCGGCGCCGGGAGCGCGGGAGTCGACAACGTCATCCTCGCCCACGACCCGTTCGACGAGGACTCAGGGACGGTCTACAAGAAGCTGCCGAAAACCACGACGGCGAGCGTCAACCTGCCCGGCACGACGAAGCTCACCGGCGGCACGTCCTTCGCAACTCGCCACGTGCGCCTGCCGGGGGGCCCGCACGAGACCTTCGGCGACGGCTTCCTCACCGTGCACTACTCGGGCGCCAAGAACTGGACACACCTCGTGGCGATGGTCTCGGTCAAGGACAACGCCACGCCGATCACCGAGGGAGCAGCGCCGATCAAGTCCTCCTCCGGCGTCGTGAAGATCCCGCTGATGAACGAGGCCGTCCTCGTGAAGCGCGGCAAGAGGCTCACGGTCAGCCTCGGCTCGACCTCCGCCGACAACGTGAACCAGGTCGGTGTCCCGATCTACGCGAGCCCGGCCCCGCAGGGAGCCTCGATCAAGATCGGCAGCGTGACGCTGAAGCTCTCCTTCCTCAAGCGCGCAGTCTCGAAGTAGCGAGGTAGCGTCCGCGGCATGGCCGCGACCGTGCGCATCGGGACCTGCTCGTGGGCGGACGAGGCGCTCTCGAAGTACTTCTACCCGCCCAAGCTGCCGGCGAAGGAGCGGCTGGCCTGGTACGCCGAGCACTTCGACACGGTCGAGGTCGACTCGACGTATTACCGCCTGCCGGCCGAGTCGATGGTGCAGGGCTGGGCCGAGCGGACGCCGGACGACTTCACCATGCACATCAAGGCGTTCGGCCTGATGACGCGGCATCCGGTCAAGGCCGAGGTGATCCCGGAGGACCTGCGCGACGAGATGCCCGTGGACGAGCGCGGCCGCGTCGACCGGCCGCCGCGCGAGCTCCGCGGCGAGATCTTCCGCCGCTTCCTCGAGGCGCTCGAGCCGCTGCGCGCCACGGGCAAGCTCGGCGGGATCCTCTTCCAGCTGCCGCCGTACATCGTCTACAAGGACTCGTCGCTGGAGTACCTCGAGTGGGCGCGTGAGCAACTCGGCGGAGACGAGATGCTGGTGGAGTTCCGGCACCGCTCGTGGCTCGACGACGAGAACCGCGCGGCGAGCCTCAGCTTCCTCGAGCGGATCGGCGCGGGCTACGTCGTCGTCGACGCCCCGCGCTCGGACACGGCGCGCAACCTCGTGCCGACCGTCGTCGCGACGACGTCGCCGACGGCCTACGTCCGCTTCCACGGCCGCAACTTCGGGACGTGGAACAAGCGTGGCGGCTCGGCGGCCGAGCGCTTCGACTACCTCTACTCCGACGAGGAGCTCGGCGAGTTCGTCGAGCCGCTGCGCGAGCTCGCGGGCCAGTCCGAGCAGGCCTACGCCTTCTTCAACAACAACGCGTCGTCGGAAGATCCAGACAACCCGCTCGCCCGCGTCTCGCAGGCCGCGACGAACGCCTTCCAGCTGCGGCGGCTCCTCGACGTGAACCGGATCGCGGCGACGGGCGGCACATGAACGTTCTCTCCATCACGCACGGCGAGGACGCCGGCCCCGAGCTGTTCGGCCCGCTCGTCGCGGAGGCGGGCCACCGGCGGGACGACTGGAGCTTCGAGCGCGGAACAGCGCCGCCGCCGCTCGACGAGTACGACGCCGTGATCGTCTTCGGCGGCTTCATGCATCCCGACCAGGACGACCTGTTTCCGTGGCTCCCGACCGAGACCGACTGGCTGCGCGGGCTGGTCGAGCAGCGGGTGCCGACGCTGGGCATCTGCCTCGGCTCCGAGCTGCTTGCGCGGGCGACAGGCGCCTGGGTCGGGCAGCTGCCGGCGCCCGAGATCGGCTGGAGCGAGATCGAGCAGACGGAAGCCGGCGCCGCCGACCCGGTCTTCTCGGCGCTGCCCGAGCGGTTCCCGGGCCTCATCTGGCACCACTACGCGCACGACCTTCCGGAAGGCGCCGTCGCGCTGGCGCACAGCGCGGCGTCGCTGCAGGCGTTCCGCCTCGGCGAAGCCTGCTGGGGCGTCCAGTTCCACCCCGAGGTGACGGAGCCGCAGCTCGGGCGCTGGATCGCCGACCCGGGCGATCCGCCGCCGGATCCCGAGCGGCTACGCGCCGAGACGCGCGCGCGGATCGGCGGCTGGAACGACCTCGGGCGCCGTCTCTGCCGCTCGTTCCTCGCCGCGGCCGAGCGGCTGCGTGCCGACTGAAGCGCTTCTCCTCGCGCTCGCGGCAGCCTTCCTCCACGCGGGCTGGAACGTCCTCCTGCGCGGCTCCGAGGACGTGGAATCCCGCACCGCCGTCGTCCTCGGGCTCTCGGTCGTCCTCTTCGCCCCGGTTGCGGCGGCGACGTGGTCCGTCTCATGGGCGGTCGCGCCGTACGTGGCCGCCTCCGCTGCGCTTGAAGGCGCGTACTTCGCGCTCCTCGTCGTCGCCTACCGCCGCCGAGAGCTCTCCGTCGTCTACCCGATCGCGCGTGGCTCGGCTCCACTGCTCGTCCTGCTCGGGACGGCAGTTGTCCTCGGCCGCGAAGTCTCGGCGGGAGCCGCGGTCGGCGTCTGCCTCGTCGCCGTCGGGGTCGTGCTCGTGCGCGGGATCCGCCGCGGAGCGGAAGGCGTGCCCATCGCGCTCGCGATCGGCTGCGCCATCGCGGGCTACACGCTCGTCGACAAGGACGGGCTTCAGCATGCCGCCTCGATCCCGTATCTCGAGCTCGTCATCGCGCCCGTCGCGCTCGTGGCGGTTCCGCTGGTTGCGGTGCGGCGAGGCACTCCGGCGCTGCGAGCGCAGCTGACACCGTCGACGTTCGTCGCCGCAGTCGCGTCGTTCGGTGCCTACGCGCTCGTGCTCGCGGCACTCCGGCTCGCTTCAGCTCCCGAAGTCGCGGCGGTGCGGGAGACGAGCGTCGTGATCGCAGCACTGCTCGCCGGAACCTTCCTGCGCGAACGCGTCGGGATTGGACGGCTCGTGGGCGCCGCCGCAGTCGCGGGCGGCGTGGCGCTGATTGCGCTCTCTTGACTCCGTCCGATTGCGCGATCAGGATCCGGCGAGCATTGAGTTCCAGCGACTGGAGGCGGCCGGCATGGATCACATGAAGAAACTTTCGACCGAGCTGCAGGTGGTGCTCGGCTGCGCAGTCCTCCTCTTCATCTTCTCGTTCTTCGACTGGCAGCAGGTCTCGGGCTTCGGCGTCACCTTCGGGCTGAACGAGTGGCACGGAGTCGGTGTCTTCGCCGGGCTGCTCGTAGTCGCGCTGCTCGTATGGGAGGGAGTCCGGTTGTACGGGCCCGAGATGCAGCTCGGCGGGCTGAGCGAGGGTCTCATCTCGGTCGGTCTCGCGCTACTGGTCGCTCTGTTCACGCTGATCACGTTCCTCACGCATAACGAGGCGCGGCACTGGCCCGCGTGGGTCGGCCTGCTCCTCGCCATCGTGCTTACGGTCGCGGCCCTGGCACGCGCCCGCGCCGAAGGGGTGCAGATGCCCGAGCCTCGAACGGCTGCCTCGGCACCGCCTCCGCCTGCGGCGCCAGAGCCGGAGCCCGAGCCCGCGCCTCCCGCGGAGGAGCCTGAAGCCGCCGCGGCGTCCGAGCCGGAGCCTGAGCCCGACCCGGAGCCCGAGCCAGAGGCACCGGAGGCGCCCGCAGCGCCCGAGGAATAGCGCTAGCGCTCGAGCGGCAGCTCGTCGTGGCGGCTCCACTCGTGCCAGGAGCCGGCGTAGTTGCGGGCGTCGTAGCCCGCGGAGCGGAGAGCGAGCGTCGCGAGCGCCGAGCGCGAGCCGGAGTGGCAGTAGGCCACGACCTCCGCGCCCTCGGGCAGGCCCACGAGCTCGCGGATCTGCTCGGGCGGCGACGGCCGGCCTGGCGCCTCGAACAGCCCGCCGACCTCGAGGTTCCGCGCGCCCGGGATATGACCCTGCCGCGGGTCGCACTGGTTCCCGCGCCGGCCCGCGAACTCATCGGGGGTCCGGACGTCGAGGATCGTCAGCGAGTCGTCGTCGAGCCGGCCCGCGAGCTCCTGCCGCGTGGGCAGCGCGTGAGGGTTCGGCTCGAGCTCGGCCTCGCGCACGTGGTCGAGCTCCACCGCACCCTCGGCGAGGTCTCCCGGCCACGCGGCCATCCCGCCGAGCAGGATCGAGACGCTGGGATGACCGGCGAGCTCGGCCATCTGCGCCGCCGGCATGGCACCGACGCCGTCGCCCCGGTCGACGAGCACGAGCCGCTCGCGGCCGGTGATCCCGTGGCGGCGCAGCCGCAGTGCGATCTCGCGCGCCAGCTCGCGTGCGCTCTCCTCGTCCGCAGCCGGCGGCGGCGAGCCGAGCACGAGCGGCCGCGAGCCGGGGATGTGGCCGCGCATGTGCGCGTTCGGGCCGCGTACGTCGCCGACGAAGAGATCGTCCTCGTCGAGATGCTCGGCGAGCCAGGCGGAATCGACGACGGCGTTCACAGCGCCGCGACGATACCGGCTTCTTCCGCGATCGCCGGCCGCTGCTCGAGCCGTGCGAGCCAGTCGGTCAGGGCCGGGAAGGGTCCGAAGTCTGCGCCGAGCATGTCGCGCGCGCGCAGGATCCACGGCACGTAGGCGATGTCCGCGAGCCCGTAGTCCGCGCCGCCGAGATACGGCCGCTCGCTGAGTGCGACGTTGAACTGTGCGAGCGCCGAGTAGAACCTCTCCTCCGCCCCGTCCTCGCCGCGCCGGAACTCGTAGTACGGGGTCGTCAGGTCCTTGTCGCGGAAGATGAGGAGCCGGACGAAGGCGCGGTCGGCGGGGTCGGCAGGCAGCAACGGCGGCTCCGGATAGCGCTCTTCGAGGAACTCCATGATCACGGCCGATTCCGGCAGCGGCGGCCCGTCCTCCTCCTCGATCACGGGCACGCGTCCGGTCACGTTCTTCCCGTACAGCCATTCCGGGCGATCGTTGAGGTCGATCTCCACGACCTCCACCTCGACGCCCTTCTCGGCGAGGACGATGCGGGCGCGTGCTGCGTAGGGACAGCGCGCGGCGCTGTAGAGCGTGATCACGGCTGCACCTTCATCACGGCGGCGATCTGCTCGTACAGCTCCTTGGCCGGCGGCAGCTCGCTCGGCGAGGCCGCGGTCTTCGCCACTTCGCGAACACGCCTCGCGTCGGCGCCCGTCAGCCGCGCGACCACGGTCGCGTTCGCGCCGAGCGCATAGGCGTCTCCCGGCGGCAGCTCCCCGTAGTACTCGGGAACGGACAGGTACTCGTCGACGTCGGCGCCACGGTCGAAGAGGTCGTAGCGAACGACGGCGCCGCGCTGAATGCCGAGCGACAGGACGACGCCGCCGGTCGTCCAGGAGAGCTCCTTCGCAAGCGCCTTCAGCCGCTCGGGGTCCGTGTCGGTCGCGTCGGAGCGCACGCGAACCCAGTTCCCCTCGACCTCGACGTCCGGCTCGAGACGCAGGAACTTCGTCGCGTCCCGCTTCACCTTTTCGACGTCGTCGGTCTGGACGTGGACGAACCCGAAGGTCGGCCCGTCCGCCGGCGCGAGCCGCTGTTCGAGCTCCGCGACCGGCGCCCCGAGCGTCAGCTCGACCGGCTTGAGCCCCCAGCG
>DATFSG010000329.1:0-5718 GCA_035262765.1 Gaiellaceae bacterium
AGGCGCTCCGGCGCGACGGGGGGATTCGCCCGCAGCTCGGAGACGAGTGCCTCGTACCCGTCCAGTTCGCTCCCGTCAACTGCGGACATGGGACATCTCCTCTTCTAGTCGGCTCAAAGCCCGGCTGAGCCGGGTCGAACAAGCTGTTGCGCTGATTCCGAGCACGCGCGCCGCGTTCGGGCCGTCGAGCTCGAGCAGCACGCGCAGCGCCACGACCTCGCGCTCGGCCGGCGTCAGCCGCCGCAGGGCTCGCTCGAGCTCCGGCGACAGGCCCTCGGCGAACACGGACTCCTCGAGCAGCTGCTCGTGATCGCGGACGTAGCTTTCCTCGCGCCGCTGCCGCCGGGCCTCGGCCCGGAACCAGTCGACGGCGATCGAGTGGGCGATGCGGCAAAGCCAGGTGCGCGGCGCGCCGCGGCGCGGATCGAAGCGGCGCCAGCTGCGGAACGCCCGCTCGAACGTCTCCGCTGCGAGATCCTCGGCCGCCGCGCGATCGCCGGTGAGGTAGACGAGGTAGCGGTAGACGGCGTCGAGGTTCTCCGCGACGACGTCGGCAAAGGGCGGTGCTGCCACCCGAGCGGGCGGGCGGACAGCTGCCGGCAGCGCGTTCACGGCCTTCATACGGCGCCGGGGTGCGGAAGTGTCACATCCAAACGGTAAGCGCGCCTACCCTCAGTGGCAATGCGCCGTCTCCTGCTCCTCGTCTGTGGGCTCGTCTGGGTGGACACCATGCTCTACGCGGCGCTCACGCCGCTCCTCCCCAGCTTCGTGCATCACTTGCATCTCTCGAAGGCGGGCGCAGGCGTGCTCGTCGCCGCCTACGCCGCCGGGGCGCTCGTTGGCGGGCTGCCCGGCGGCGCCGCGGCCGCGCGACTCGGCGCGCGCCGCGCCGTACTCGTCGGCCTGACGCTGATGGGCCTCGCGAGCCTCGGCTTCGCGTTCGCCCACGGCTTCTGGCCGCTCGCCGGCGCCCGCTTCCTGCAGGGCGTGGGTAGCGGCTTCACGTGGGCCGGCGCTTTCGCGTGGCTACTCGCCGCCGTGCCGGGCGAGCGTCGTGGCGAGGTGATCGGGACCGCGATGGGCGCCGCCGTGTTCGGCGCGCTGCTCGGGCCGGCTGTCGGCGCGGCCGCTGCGCTGCTCGGACGGGACGTCGTCTTCACGGCGCTCGCCGGGCTCGCCGTCGTCTTCGCCGTCTGGACGCTGCGGATCGAGCCGATCCCGCCCGACGAGCCTTCGCTCGCCGCGATGCGACGAGCGCTGCGCGACGCGCTCTTCCTCGGTGGCCTGCTGCTGATGGCGCTGCCGTCGTTCCTCTTCGGCGTCCTCTCGACACTCGCGCCACTCCACCTGAGTGCGGCCGGCTGGGGAGCCGCCGCGATCGGCGCCGTCTGGCTCGTCGGCGCCTGCCTCGAGACCGCGATCTCGCCAATCGCGGGGAGGGTGGTCGACCGCCGGGGCGTGCTGTTCCCGATCCAGCTGGCGCTCACCGCTGCCGTGCCGGTCTCGATCGGGCTCGCGGTCGGCCCGCGGCCGCTCGTCTACGTGCCGCTCATCGTCCTGGCGGGGGGAGCGTACGGAGCACTGTTCACGCCGGCCTTCGCGCTGATCGCCGAGGGCGCGGAGCGGACCGGCCTACCGCAGGGAATGGCCTTCGGGTTGATGAACGCCGCCTGGGCGATGGGTGCCCTGATCGGCCCCGTCGCGGGAGGAGCCGTCGCCGCGGCCACGGGCGACGTCGTCCCGTTCCTGGTCTCCGCCGGCTTCTGCGCGACCGCGCTGGTGGCGGTTCGGCGCGCGCGGCAGCGCACCACCGCCCGTGCGGTGCCGTCAGACCTCGCGGGCTAAGCGGAGCCGCCTCAGCGGCGGCTCCGCGCTCTGAGTCTCGGCGCTAGCCGAGCGTGTACGAGTAGTGCAGCACCGACAGGACGTCGGAGCTCCAGTCTCCGAAGCCCGTGGTGAACGAGTTGACGCCGAACGTCTCCACGGGAACCTCGCCGGAGATCGTGGTGCCGGCCGTGCCGGCCGGGACCGTGAAGGTGATGTTCATCGTGCCGCTCTGCCCCGGCTTCAAGAAGAGCGGGTTCACACCCTCGTTCGCCCCGCCGACGACGTCGGCCCAGACGTCGCCGGTGTCGGGATCGGCGTTCTGGTCGAAGCCGAGCGTCGTGACCGTGGCGCTCGTGGAGTAGTCCTCCGACGTCGCCGGCGAGCCGTACGGACCGATCTCGGTCGGAGCCGTTGCCCACTCCGAGGCGAACGGGTTGCTGACCGTGACGCTCGTCGTACCGCCGGTGCTGGGCGGAGAGGCAATGTCCGGCGCACCCCAGAAGGAGCTGACGTCGAACTCGATCGGCGTCGAGCCCGTCGTGCTCGTGGTCACCTTCAGCTGGCTGCTGAACGGCGAGACGAGGTACTGCGGGACGCTGTCGGTGAGCTGCACCGGAAGCGTGCCGTCGGTGTTGCCGGCCGACTGCGCCGCGTACTGGGTCTGCGTGTTGGTCCGCGGATCGAGCTGATAGGTCTCGGGCTCGGCCCCCGTGTTCTTGACCTTGACGTGCGCGGTGACGGTCTTCCCCGGAGTCAGCGTGCCGCTCGGCATCCCGGAGGCGCTCACCTTGGAGGTGTTGAAGCTCACCACGCCGTGGAGCGTGGCATGCGTCAGCCCGGAGTAGACGTCGAGCCCCGGAAGGAAGGGCAGGCCGTTGGCGACGTCCACCTTCCAGGTGCCCGAGGCCGGATTCGCCCAGACGAGCTGGACCGCCTTGACGTTGTCGCTGTCGCCAAAGGAGTTGACCTGCGTGAAACTCATCTGCTGGTCGACGGCCATCCCGTGCGGGTCGACCAACTGGCCGAGCAGCAGGTAGCCCTCGTGCGAGGCCGTCATGTTGACGTCCAGGTCCTTGACGCCCTTCGGCACCGTGAACTGGTAGCTGAGCTGCTGGGCGAAGAAGCCGAACCGGCCGTTGCCGCCGATGAGCGTGCCGGTGAACTTCCCAGCCTTCTTCGCGGTGACCGGCACCTTGGCCTCGGAGACGACCGGGATCGTGCCGAGGCTCTGCTGCCGGTTGCTGTGGAAGACGACCGCCCCCGTCCAGAACCCGGGCGTGGCCGGCGTAGGCACCTTGACGCTGAACGAGACCGACTTTCCGGGGCCGACGGCCTTCGAGACCGGCTTGACCGCGTGCTTGACGGTCTTGAACTTCTGCGCGGTCTCCTGGTAGCTGACCGCTCCCTCGTAGTTGGAGGTCGTCCGGCCGAAGATGAGCAGCGTCCACTTCCCTGGCGTGGGCTGGTGGATCTGCTCGTCGGCGAAGCCGGCACCGTCTCCCTGCGGGTCGCTGTACTGCCCGAACCGGCCCTTCGGATCGATCAGGATCTCGCGAACCGTGGGCTCTCCGGCGGTGCAGCCGGAACACGACTGCAGCGGCTGCCAGCCGATCCGCGAGTCGAGCTCGTCCACGCCCTTCGGGACCGTGAACGTCTTGCAGCTCAGCTCCGGGATCGTCTCGCCGGTGTAGTACTCCACGGTCTTGTTGCCGGCGCAGGATCCCTGCGTCCCCCGGCCCGCCCTGAACAGGTTGAGCTTCCCGTTGGCGAGCGTCTTCGCCGGGCCGAGCGTGCGCAACATCGGCTTGATCGTCGCCTTGCTGCTGCCGGAGTTGGTGACGGTGACCGTCTGGCGGAAGGACTGCCCAGGCTTGCCGAGAGCCGAGATCGCGTCCGGGGAGTGCAGCAATCCGCCGTCGCTCGTGTGCGTCCCGTAGGACTTGGCCAACTGGACGGCCCGCAGCCCGTTGAGGAGCCCCGAGCCCTGCTCCTCGGCGGCGATGCCGATGTCGGTCGCGCTGCTGAAGATGATCCGACGGACGACGGCCGGGGTCGGCGTCTGGTTGCTGTGCGACTCGCGGTAGGCCTGGATGACGAGCGCCGCGACGCCCGCGGTGAGCGGTGCCGACTCGCTCGTGCCGCCGAAGTCCTCGATCCCGATGTTGCTGCCGCCAAACCCGTTCGCGCACTCGGTGTAGGTCGCGACGTCCGTCGAGCACGAGGACCAGTTTCCGTCGCCCGGGGCGATGACGTCCGGCGCGCGCCGGTCTTCGGTCACGCCCGAGCTCGACAGCGTCGACACCTCGTTCGAGAGCCAACCCGGAGTGGTCTGCCCGAGCTGGTACGACGGCGTGCCGCTGCCCTTGTGGACGGTCTGCGCGAGGTCGTAGAGGGCCCAGTTCGTCTGGGCGTTGAGGCGGTAAGACGTGCTCGCCGCCGCACCGATCACTCCGGCCTGCAGCGCGGGGCTCGACTCGGTGTTCGACGGGCTCGAGTCGCCGGTGCCGGCCACCACGGTGGTGCCGTCGGCAATCGCGTTCTTGAGGATCGCGGTCAGCGGCTGCTGGGCCGCGCTCGTGGGGTTGGCGAAGAACCCGAGCGAGATGGACAGGATGTTGACGTGGTCCTGCTGGATCGCATAGTCGATTCCCTGCAGGATCGTGCTCGTCAGACCCGCGTTGGTGTCCCCGAAGACCTTCATCACGTCGACGTTCGCACCCGGCGCCACGCCGAGCACCTTCACGTCGCACGTGCCGCCGTTGGTGGCGAAGTCCGGGTTGATCTCCTGGTCGAGGTTGTAGGTCGTCTGAGCCTGGGAGACGATCGAGCTGACGTCGCCGAAGGCCTCTTCGCCGCCCGTCACCGCATTGGTGCCCTCGCCCGAGAAGTCCTGGTAGTCGGTAACGGCCGACGTTCCGCCGCGCGTGAAGTCGGGGATGTTCGGGTCCATCCCGTCCGGGAAGACCGCGATGCTCACGCCCGCGCCCGTGTAACCGAGGCTGTGCGCACTCTTGGGGCCGCTCGTCATGGGGGCGTCGGCGTTGGTGCGGTTGTCGACGTTGATCAGATGCAGCGCCTCCGGCTCGAGCAGCGGCGCGGAAGCAGTCCCGCAGGTCGCGTAACTCGTCGCCGCGGCCTTCGCGGAGCCGATCGCCGCGTGGGGGACTCTCGCGCGGGTCGTGGCCGGCAGCAGGTTCGCGTTCGTCGACGGCCCCTTGACGACGGCATCCGGGTCGACGGCGAGGACGGCGGGATCGCGGCGGAGATTCGCCGCCTCGGCGGAGGAGACCGTCGTCGCGACCGCGTTCACGGTCTTGTACGTCACGAGGCGCGGCACGTGAAGCTGCTGCAGCTGCGCGACGATGGGCCGGCGGTCGGCCCTGAACGCCTGGGCCCGCTGCGCCTCGGCGCCGCGGCCTGCCAGCGCGGTTTGCTGGTTCCGCAACAGGACGATGACCCGCTGGTCGGCGTTCGGCGACAGGACGTTCGCCTGTGCCGCAGTCAGGTGGCTCGACCACCCGAACGTGTCCAGCGACGTGCCGGCGTTACCGACACCGGCGGAAGCGGCAGCCACCGCGAAGGCGATGAGCCCGACAACCCCTCCTGCCAGGAGTGTCCTGGCAAGCCTGCTCTTCATCTGGAAGGTCCCCCTTCTTCGGACGAGCCCGCCCCGCCTCCGCCGACGGCTCTCGCGCAATGACAAGGTGCGTTTTGCACCGGCGCAGGGTAGCCGCGAAAAGTTCGGAATCGTGGTGCGATTTTGTCGGCCGCGTGGACAGAAACAGCGCGCCGAGAACGGCTACATTAGGCCGCGCCCGGGCGCGTAGCTCAGCGGGAGAGCACTCGCTTCACACGCGAGGGGTCGCTGGTTCGATCCCAGCCGCGCCCACT
>DATFSG010000330.1:0-2367 GCA_035262765.1 Gaiellaceae bacterium
TCAGAGCGCGGCGAACAGGTCGACGGGCACGCCGTCGGGGTCGCGGAGCTGCGCGTAGCGGTGACCCCAGAACGCGTCCCACGGCTCCTTCTCGCCGTCGAAGCCGGCGGCGACGACCTTCGCGTAGACCTCGTCCACCTCGGCCGGGCTGTCGCAGGCGAACGCCAGGGCGAGCTGGTTCCCGGTGGCCCTGCGCCACTCCGGGTTGAAGCTGGCGATCACGGCCTCGGTGTCGACCATCAAGCGGAGGCCGTTCGGCATCGTGGCCTCGACGTGGTCGTCCCCCTCGGCGAACTCGACCCCGAGCAGGCGATAGAAGGCGCGTGTGCGGGCGAGGTCGGACGTGACGACTCCGATCGCATCGAGCTGCGGCATAGCCCGGACGCTAACCATTAGCGTCGGGCCGATGCGTCGGAGGAAGCTCGGCTCGAGCGATTTGCTGGTCTCGGAGCTCTCGCTCGGCTCCTGGCTGACCTACGGCGGCGGGGTCGAGCGCGAGCGCGCCGAGGCGTGTGTGGCCAAGGCGTTCGAGGTCGGGATCGACTTCATCGACACGGCAAACGTGTACTCGCGCGGCCAGGCGGAGGAGTTCCTGGGCGAGGTGCTTGCCGACCGCCCGCGCGACTCCTACGTCCTCGCGACGAAGCTCTACTGGGGCGCGCCCGACGGCGGCCGCGGTCTCTCGCGCGAGCAGGTTCTCACGCAGATCGACGCCTCGCTGAGCCGGCTCCGCACCGACTACGTCGACCTCTACCAGTGCCACCGCTACGACTGGGACGTTCCGCTCGAGGAGACGATGGAGGCCCTGACCGACGTCGTCCGGGCGGGAAAGGCGCGCTACCTCGGCTTCAGCGAGTGGCCCGAGGAGAAGATCCGCGAGGCGCAGGCGATGGCGGGGGTCGAGCACTTCGTCTCGAGCCAGCCGCAGTACTCGATGCTCTGGCGCGGCCCCGAGCGCGACGTCATTCCGGCGTCTCGGGAGCTCGGGATCTCGCAGATCGTCTGGTCGCCGCTCGCGCAGGGCGTCCTGACCGGGAAGTACAAGCCCGGCGAGCCGCTCCCCGAGGGGACGCGCGCGACCTCCGACACGATGGGCGGCTTCATGCAGCGCGCGCTGGATCAGCAGTTGCTCGAACGTGTGCAGGAGCTGCGTCCGGTGGCCGACGAGCTCGGCCTGTCGATGGCCCAGCTCGCACTGGCCTGGGTGCTGCGAGAGGACAACGTCGCCGCGGCGATCATCGGCGCCAGCCGGCCCGAGCAGATCGAGGACAACGCGGGCGCATCGGGCGTCGAGCTCAGTCCCGAGACGCTCGCGCGGATCGACGAGATCCTCGGCGACAGCGTGGCCTGGGAGGGCCCGGCGTCCTAGCCGCCGTTGCCGTCGCCGTTCCGCGACGCGAGCACCGAGTCGGCCAGTCCATACTCGACCGCCTCGTCCGGGCCGAGGAACCGGTCGCGGTCGATGTCCTGCATCACCTGCTCGACTTCCTTGCCGGAGTGGTGCGCGATCACCTCCGCGTAGCGGCGCGTGAGCGAGAGGATCTCGCGCGCGGCGATCTGGATGTCGGCCGGCGTCCCGCGGGTTCCCGCCGAGCCCTGGTGGATCATCACCTTCGAGTTCGGCAGCACAAAGCGCTTGCCGGCCGCGCCGCCTGCGAGCAGCAGCGCGCCCATCGACATCGCCATCCCGATGGCAAAGGTCTGCACGTCCGGCTTGACGAACTGCATCGCGTCGTACATGGCCATCCCGGCGTAGACGTCGCCGCCCGGGGAGTTGATGTAGAAGCGGATGTCCTTGTCCGGGTCCTCGGCCTCGAGGAAGAGAAGCTGGGCGACGATGAGGTTCGCCGCCGAGGCCTCGACCTCGGTGCCGAGGAAGACGATCCGCTCGCGGAGGAGCCGCGAGAAGATGTCGAAGGAACGTTCGAAGCGGCCGTCCGATTCGACCACCATGGGTACGAGGTGATTCGATACGCTACTCATTGGTTGCACATTAATACGCAACTAGGAGGTTGCGCAAATGCCAGGCGAGCAGATAAACGTCGAACGCGAGATCGTCGTACCGGAGGAGCCCGCCGAGGTCTGGGAGTCCTTAACCGACTCGGAACGGCTCGAGGAGTGGTTCGCGTCGGACGTCGAGCTCGACGCTCGTCCCGGCGGCGAGGGCGTCTTCCGCTGGGGCGACGGCGACGAACGACATGCAGTCGTCCGGGAGCTCGAGGAAGCCGAGCGGCTCGTCCTCGACTGGGACGACGGCGGCAGCGTCGCGATCGAGCTCGAGCCCGTGGTCGACGGAACGCGCGTGCATGTCGTGGAGACGGCGCCGGAGTTCGCCCCGGCCTTCGAGCTGCGCGCCATGGCGTGGAC
>DATFSG010000331.1:0-5618 GCA_035262765.1 Gaiellaceae bacterium
CGAAATGCCCACGCGTTCCCCTGAGCGGAGAGCGTCTTCGCCTGCGAGCGACAGAAGGCGGTAGCCCCGACGCCGGAGACGACGAGGTTCGCGTCGGCGGTGAACGGCGAGACCGCGCAGCGGGTCACAACAACGACTGGCTGCGGCCGCGAAGGCTGCTGGCGCGCGAGCCGCCGGCCGAGAACTACTCCCCCGGCGGTCGCCGGCGCAGCGATGGCAACTACTGCGATGAGCGCGACGCCGACCCGCCAGAGCCGCGACCTCTGAGTGTGACGCGCGGGCGACGGAACCCCACGAGCGCCGGGTGTCGTCCGCGGCGGGAGAAGCCTTCGCCGCGTCCGTGCAGGCACCGTCCCTCGAAGAGCGTCGACGAAGGCAATCGCTGTCGGATAGCGGCGGTCGGGGTCGTCGGCGAGCGCGCGATCGAACACCGCTCCGAGCGGTGCAGCCGAGTCGCCTAGAAGCTGGCGGGCGACAACCGCGAGCGCAAACCGGTCGCTGGCCGCAGTCGCGCCGCGCCCGTCCATCTGCTCGGGAGCCAGGTAGCCGGCCGTGCCCACAACGTCCCCCTGCGCCGTAAGCGTGGTCTCGTCGACGCGCCGGGAGACGCCGAAGTCGGCAACGGCGAGGTTGTCGTCGGCGTCGAGGAGCAGGTTGGCAGGCTTGACGTCACGGTGGACGACCTTCGCGGCGTGCGCATAGTCGAGCGCGTCCGCGGCCTGCTCGAGCCAGCGCAAGACTTTCTCGGGCGGGAGTGGCCCGTTCTCCTGAAGCCGATCGGCGAGGTTCCCGCTCGCCAGGTACTCGAAGGCGACGTACGGCCGCCCTTCCCACTCGCCCGCCTCGTAAGCGGTGACGATGTGCGGATGAGCCCCGAGCCGCCCGGCGAGCGCCGCCTCGCGCGCAAACCGCTCGCGCGCCACAGCGTCGTCGGCGAACTCGACGGCGAGAACCTTGATCGCCACCTGCCGAGAAAGCAGCCGGTCCCACGCGAGGTACACCGCTCCCATCCCGCCACGACCCAAGAGCCGCACGGACTCGAACCGATCCGGCAGCGACAGCCCCGTCAGCGTCTTATCCGGTTCCGCAGGATCGGACACAGCCCGCGCAAGGGTACGCCACGCACCTATGCCCTGATGGGCTCGGCGTCACTGCGAGAGCTCAAGACACGCTCCCACAGCTGGTCGCCGCCGACGGCGAGGCAGCCGTCGACGACGGCATCCGCGCCGAGGGCGCTCGGACGCACCTCGGGGACGACGGGCGATAGCTCGCCCAACCGGGCGCTGACCTCTTCGGCGAAGCCCGGCGCACGGCCGATGCCGCCGCCGAGCACGATCAGCTCCGGGTCGAGAACCAGGGCGACCGCGGCGAGCGCGCGTGCCACGATCACGGCTTCTTCGGCAACGATCTCGCGAGCGCGCTCGTCTCCCGCTGCCGCCGCCTCGAACACGCCGCGCGCGCTGCGCTGCCGCGTCCCGCTACGCCGGGCGGCTCGGACGACTGCGGCTGCGGAGGCGACCGACTCGAGCGCGCCGGTCCGCCGAACGTCATCCGCCTCCGCGGACAGGTCACCGAGCGGCAAGAACGCAATCTCGCCTGCCGCTCCGTGCGCTCCGCGGTGGAGTTTCCCGTCGAGGACGAGCCCCATTCCGATCCCGGTCCCCACCGAGACGAAAGCGAAGTTCGAGACATCCCGACCGTGGCCGTGGTCCCGCTCGGCAACTGCGGCAGCGTCGACGTCGTTTTCGATCGTCGTCCGCGAGCCGAGGAGGCGTCGAAGATCGCGCAGCACCGCCGGCCGCTCCCAGCCTGGGAGGTTGGGAGCGAGCTGGAGGACGCGGCCGTCGGGATCGACAACACCGGGGCTGCCGACGACGGTCTGCAGCAGGGTGTCGCTGCCGTCAACGCCTGAGTCCCGCAGCAAGTCGTTCGCGAGAGCGGCGAGCTCGCGGACCCGTGCCACACCGCTCGACGAGCGAGCCTGCCGGCTCTCGCGGACGCGAACATCGCCGGCGAGATCGGCAACGGCGCCGCGCACGAACTCCCGGCCGACGTCGAGCCCGAGCACGAAGCCTGCGTCGCTGCGGATCTCGTAGAGCGACGCGCTCCGACCGCGCCCGCCCACGCGCCGACCGGCGTGCTGGACTAGCTCGTCGCGCTCGAGGCTCGTCAAGGCAAGAGCGACGGTCGGCTTCGAGAGACCAGAGGCGGCGGCGAGATCACCTCGCGACACGGCGCCATTTCCCCGCATCCGTTCGAGCAGCAGCTGCTCGTTCAGCGTGCGGATCAGCCTCGGCCTCGCCGCTCCGGTTGCCCTGGCCGTCGTCACCATCTTGTCACGAAGATAAAGATAGGTTAGTTTCCTAACTCATGGAAGTGGCACGGCTGCGCGTTCAGCGCCGCGCATCGCTCACCGCGAGGACCGCCGCTCGGCGGCCAGGGAGGGTTACGAGATGAGGAGAGGTCTTCTCGTTCTGCTGCTCGCCGGAATCACTGCGGCCGCTTGGACTGCCGTCGGCAGCCAGGCCGGCACGAAGCACTCGTCCAGCGGCTCGTCGGTCACGATCGCAAACGTGGCCGGTTTCAGCTGGACCTGCAACTTCAACCCGTTCAACAGCACAGTCCAGTTCCTCACGTTCGGGCCGATCTACGAGGAACTCGTGTTCGTGAACGAGCTCAAGAGCGGCGCGCCGACACCGTGGCTCGCGTCGAAGTACGCCTGGTCCGACCATGCGAAGAAGCTCACCTTCACCATCCGGAAAGGCGTCAAGTGGACGGACGGCAAGCCGCTCACCGCGGCTGACGTCCTCTTCACCTTCCAGCTGCTCAAGAAGAACAAGGCGCTCGATCTCCAGGCCGTGTGGTCGGTGCTCAAGAGCGTGGCCCGCAAGGGGAGCAACCAGGTCGTCTTCACCTTCAAGGCCCCGGCTGCGCCGTACTTCTACTACGTCGCCGGCCAGACGCCGATCGTGCCGAAGCACATCTGGTCGAAGGGCGCCGCCGCCAAGGATCCGGTCAAGTACACCGACACGAAGCCGATCGGCACCGGCCCCTACACCGCGAGCCCGAGCACGTGCAACGCGCAGCGGATCATCTACGAGAAGAACGCCCACTACTGGCAGAAGGGCAAGCCCAAGATCGACACGGTCGTCTATCCGGCGTACACCGACAACACGCCCGCGAATCTCGACCTCGCCACCGGCCAGGACCAGTGGGGCGGCCAGTACATCTCGAACATCAAGACCTTCTACACGTCGAAGAGCAAGGACAACCACTACTGGTTCCCGCCGGTCGCGAACGTCTCGATCTTCATCAACCTCAAGAACCCGATCCTCAAGAACGTCGCCGTGCGTCGCGCGATGGCGTACGCAATCAATCGCCCGCACGTCGCCAAGCTCGGCGAGTCCGGCTACGAGCCGCCCGGCAACCAGACCGGGATCGTCTCGCCCACCTTCAAGAGCTGGGAGAGCAAGAAGCTGGCGAAGCAGATCACCTACAACCCCACGAAGGCGAAGCAGATCCTCACGAAGGCCGGCTTCACGATGAAGAACGGCGTCTTCGAGAAGGGCGGGAAGCCGCTCTCGTTCACGATGATCAACATCAGCGGCTACGACGACTGGATCGCCTCGGCCAGCATCGTCCAGGCGGAGCTGAAGCAGGTCGGGATCAAGATCACGACCTCGAACATCTCGACCAACGCGTACAACGACGACACCTTCAACGGCCACTTCCAGCTCGCGTACGACGGCAACGAGGCCGGGGGGCCAAGCCCGTACTACGAGCTGCGGCAGGAGCTCTACTCGAAGAACTCCGCGCCGATCGGCCAGCAGGCCTCCTCGAACTGGGAGCGCTACTACAACAAGAAGGTCGACGGGCTGCTCAACTCGTACGCGAAGACGACGAGCCTGTCCAAGCAGCACTCGATCGTGAATCAGCTCGAGGCGGCGATGGTGCGGGATGTGCCGCTCATCCCGATCACCGAGGGCGTCGACTTCTACGAGTACAACACGAAGTCGGTCACCGGTTGGGTCCTCCCCGGCAACGCCTACGCGAAGCCGTCCCCCTACGAGGTGCCGGACTGGGGCGTCGTGCTCACGCATCTGAAACCCAAGGGGTGACGGGCTGAGGCAGAGTTCACCGGCATGAGGCGCGAGTCGTGAGGTTCGTCCTCCGCAGGCTCGGGTTCTTCGTGGTCACGCTCTGGGCGGCGATCACGCTGAACTTCTTCATCCCGCGCCTCATGCCGGGCAATCCGGCCGAGGCGATGATGACCCGCTACCGCGGGGAGCACCTCAATCCGCAGGCCCTCAACGCCCTCGAGATCGCCTTCGGCCTCAAAACGCATCAGAGCCTGGCCGGCCAGTACTTCAGCTACCTGGGCAACACTCTGCGCGGGCACTTCGGTATCTCGCTCACGTTCTTCCCGGAGCCCGTCATGCACGAGATTCTGGTGGCGCTGCCCTGGACGCTCGTGCTCGTGGGCGTGACGACGATCCTGGCCTTCGTCCTCGGGACGCTGATCGGGCTGGTGGGAGCCTGGCGGCGCGGAGGGCTGATGGACGGGGCCATGCCGCCGCTCTTCGTCATCACCTCGGCGTTCCCGTATTTCTGGATCGCCGGCATCGCGATCTGGTTCTTCTCGATCCGGCACGCCTGGCTGCCGCACGGCGGCGGCTACGACCCGATCGATACCCCCGCGTGGACGTGGCACTTCGCCCACGACGCGCTCGTGCACGCGATCCTGCCGGCGCTCACGATCCTCGTCGTCTCGATCGGCGGCTGGATCCTGACCATGCGCAACAACACGATCTCGGTGCTGACGGAGGACTACGTCCGCATGGCACGCGCAAAGGGTCTCAAGCCCTGGCGGATCATGTGGACCTACGCCGGCCGGAACGCGATCCTGCCGAACCTGACGGGGTTCGCGATGTCGCTCGGCTTCGTCGTCGCCGGAGCAATCCTCGTCGAGTTCGTCTTCAACTATCCGGGCGTCGGCACGCTGTTCCTGAACTCGGTCACGGCCGAGGACTACGCGCTCATGCAGGGCTTGTTCCTGCTGATCACCGTCGCGGTGCTGACAGCGATCCTCGCCGCCGACGTGGCGACGGCCTTCCTCGATCCACGCACTCGGGACGTCCGATGAGCGCCTCCTCGGTCGGCGCGACCGACCAGCTGGCCACCCCTCCCGCCGGCCCGGCGCCGCTGCTCGCCGAGGCGCGGCACGGCCGCCTGGGCGACCTCTGGCGTGCGATCAGGCGCAACAAGAAGGCACTCGCCGGCGTGCTCATCCTGCTCCTCTTCATCGTGCTCGCCATCTTCCCGGGCCAGATCGCGCCGTACAGCCCGAGCGCGATGATCTTCCCGCCCGCCCTCGGCCCGTCCGCGCAGCACTGGCTCGGCACCACGACCAAGGGCGAGGACATCTATTCGCAGCTCATCTGGGGCACCCGGCTCTCGTTGGTGATTGCCCTGGCGGTCGGCGCGCTTGCCACGGTCCTCGCGGTCCTCGTCGGCGTCTCGGCGGGCTACATCGGCGGGGCCACCGACGGGTTCCTCTCGCTGGTCACCGACGTGATTCTCGTCCTGCCGATCTTCCCGCTCATCATCGTGATCGCCGC
>DATFSG010000332.1:0-5608 GCA_035262765.1 Gaiellaceae bacterium
TCGAGAGCTCGCCGATCAAGGAGATCGTCGTCGTCGGCCGGCGCGGGCCGGCCCAGGCCGCGTTCACGACTCCCGAGCTGCAGGAGATGGGAGAGCTCGCCGGCGCCGACGTCGTCGTCGATCCGGCCGACCTCGAGGGAGCCGAGCCCGAGGGCACGAACGCGGAGCGCAATCTCGCCGTGCTGCGGGACTTCGCGGCGCGCGAGCCCGAAGGCAAGCCGCGCCGGGTCGTCTTCCGCTTCTTCCACTCGCCGCTGGCGATCCTCGGCGAGGAGCGGGTCGAGGCAATCGAGCTCGTCCGCAACGAGCTCGACGCGAACGACCGCGCTGTGGCGACGGACGAGCACGAGACGCTCCCGTGCGGTCTCGTCTTCCGCAGCGTCGGCTACCACGGCGTCGAGCTGCCGGGAGTGGCTTTCGACGCCGGCAGCGGCACGATCCCGAACGAGGGCGGCCGCGTCGAGCCCGGCGTTTACGTCGCCGGTTGGATCAAGCGCGGCCCGACCGGCGTGATCGGCACGAACAAGAAGGACGCGACCGAGACGGTGGAGCACCTGCTTGAGGACGTCGCATCCGGGAAGCTCCAACCGAAGCCGGACACGACCGCCGCCGCCGTGGACGACTTGCTCGCCGAGCGCGGAATCCGGGTCGTCGAATACGCGGGCTGGACGGCGATCGACGAGGTGGAACGGGCCGCCGGCGAGAAGTCAGGCCGGCCGCGCGTCAAGCTCTGCTCGTGGGACGAGCTGCTCGCCGCTGCGGAGCGGATGGCAGCCCGCGGCTAGCCGCGACTTTCGTCCGGGCGACCGTTGTAGGTTGACCAGGGCGAAGGCACGAGCGCGGGAGTGACGTTCAGTGCGACGTCCGGGCGCTACAGCTACGGCTGGAGGACCGATCCCAGCTGGGCCGGGACGTGTCGGCAGTTCCCGCTCTCGCTCAACGACGGAACCCCGGCGCACACCGCGGTGTTCCAGTTCTTCTCCTAGTCACAGCTCGGTAGAGGCGGAGCCGGAGTCCCCCGTTGGGGGGACTCCGGCTCTCTCGAACCCGCCGATGGACCTGCTGTGGATTCCCTCGTCGTGGAATGCCTCCAGTGCGGCACGAGCCGCGTGGCAAGGCGTGACCGCTTCAAGCACTTCGAGTCCCCCGAGTGTCCCGAGTGCGGCTACCTCGGCTGGACGCCCGTGCTCGAGGCGACCGAGAACGAGCGGCAGGCATCGCGCGAGCGCGTCCTTGTCGAGCATCGGCTCTCGTCTGTCGCGTAGCTTCGCGTCACTACACTCGCTGTGATGGCGAGGACCGAGGAGCGGCAGGAGCTTTGGGGCGGTGAGACCACGAAGGCGGTTGTGAACTTCCCGGTCTCGGGCGAGCCGATCCCCGCGCCGGTCGCGCGCTGGCTCGGCCGGATCAAGGGGGCCGCGGCACGTGTGAACGCCGATCTCGGCCTGCTCGACTCAGATAAGGCGGAGCGCATTTCGGCCGCTGCAACGCGGATCGCGAACGGCGAGCTCGACGAGCAGTTCCCGATCGACGTCTTCCAGACCGGCTCGGGCACGTCCTCGAACATGAACGCGAACGAGGTGATCGCGAACCTCGCGGGCGAGGACGTCCACCCGAATGACGACGTCAACATGGGCCAGTCCTCGAACGATGTCTTCCCGTCGGCCGTGCACCTCGCGGCTCTGGACGAGATCACGAACGACCTGCTGCCGGCGATGAAGAAGCTCGCCGCGTCGCTCGAGGCGAAGGCGCAGGAGTTCGACGACGTCGTCAAGTCGGGCCGCACGCACTGGATGGACGCCGTGCCGGTCACGCTCGGCCAGGAGTTCGCGGGCTACGCGGCGCAGGTCAGCCAGGGCATCGCGCGCGTGGAGGATGCGCTGCCGCGGCTCGGCCAGATCCCGCTCGGCGGCACCGCGACGGGCACCGGCCTCAACACGCATCCGGAGTTCGCGGCGCGCGTCCGCGAGTTGCTCGTGGGCGAGACCGGCCTCGTCATCTCCGCACCTGCTGATCCCTTCGAGGCGACGGCCGCTCGCGACGGGATCGTCGAGGCTTCTGGCGCGCTGAAGACCGTCGCTGTCTCGCTCACGAAGCTCGCGAACGACATCCGCTTCCTCGGCTCCGGTCCGCGCGCGGGGCTCGCCGAGGTCGCGCTGCCGGAGCTCCAGAAGGGGAGCTCGATCATGCCGGGCAAGGTGAACCCGGTCATGCCCGAGGTCGTGACGCAGGTCGCGGCTCAGGTGATCGGGAACGACGCCGCGATCACGGTCGGCGGCATGCAGGGCCACTTCGAGCTCAACGTCTTCGTCCCGCTGCTCGCCCGCAACATCCTCGACTCCGTGAAGCTGCTGGCGAGCGCCTGCCGCCTCTTCGCCGAGAAGTGCGTGGACGGGATCGAGGCGAACCGCGAGAACTGCGAGCGCTACGCCGAGTTGACGCTCTCCGCGGCCACCGCGCTCAACCCGTACATCGGCTACGACCGGGCCACCGAGATCGTCAAGGAAGCGGCCGCCTCCGGCCGCTCGCTGCGCGAGGTCGCGCGGGAGAAGGGCGTCGAGGAGTCCGTGCTCGACGAGGCGCTCGACTACCGCGCGATGGCCAAGCCGCACGGCTAGGCCCTACCCCGCAGCGGGGGAGTGAATTCACCCGTTTTTCCTTCTTGCGGCTCCTACCTTCCTGGCCCACGATCCGTCGGCACGCAAGGGGGGCGCGGGCGTCCGCGCTCGTGACAGTCAGGAAAGGGAGGACATGAAGCAGAAGCTCATGATCGCCGCTGCGGCCGCCGTCTTCGTCGCACTCGTGGGTGCGTCGGCCTCCAGTGCCGCCGGGCCGGGGACGCACCGGATCAACGTCGATCCCCAGATCAGCGGGCCGCAGCAGATGAGCCCGAGCTCGCACACCTTCAGCTGTCAGGGGCTGCCGATAGACGGCTCCCAGGGGCCGCGCTGCTACCAGGCGAGCCAGATCCAGCAGGCCTACGGCTATTCCGGGCTGCTCTCGTCGGGCATCGACGGCAGAGGCGAGACGATCGTGATCATCGACGCCTTCTCGAGCCCGACGATCGCGTCCGACCTCGAGGACTTCGACCGTGACATGGGCCTGCCCGACCCGTCCTTCACGATCACGCCCGTCGGCAACGTGCCGGCGTTCGACATCAACGACGACACTCAGTTCGGCTGGGCCGGGGAGATCTCGCTCGACGTGCAGTGGGCGCATGCGATGGCGCCCGGGGCGGCGATCGACCTCGTCGAAGCCGCCAGCAACAGCGACGCGGACATCTTCGCCGCGACGAAGTACGCCGTCGACCACAAGCTCGGCGACGTGATCTCGCAGAGCTTCGGCGAGGCGGAGTCTTGCGTCGATGCGGCGCTCCTGAAGCAGGAGACCGCACTGTTCGCCAAGGCCACGCACGAGGGCATGACGCTCTTCGCCTCGACCGGTGACAGCGGTGCCTCGCAGCCCAGCTGCGACGGCGGCTCCGCAGTCTTCGCCGCGCCCTACCCGGCGTCCGATCCGAGCGTCACCGGCGTCGGGGGCACGACGCTGAACGCCGACCCCGTGACGGGCTCGTACATCGGCGAGACGGCGTGGAGCGAGCCGCTGTTCGGCTGCAACTTCCCGGCGATCGACTACCCGACCGACATCAATTGCAGCGGCGGCGGCTTCAGCACGGTCTTCGGCCGCCCCTCCTGGCAGCGCTCGATGGTCAAGGGCGGCGAGCCGCATCCCCGCCGGGGCGTGCCGGACGTGGCGTACGACGCCGGCGTGAACGGCGGCGTGCTGGTCCACATCGGGTGGTTCCTGGCCGCACTCGGCTACGACCCGGACGCTCCGCTGTACCTCACGTTCGGCGGCACGAGCGCCGGCTCGCCGCAGTGGGCCGGCCTGGCGGCCGACGCCGACCAGATGGCCGGGCACGACCTCGGCAACGTCAACGACAACCTCTACAAGCTCGCCCACGACCCGCAGCCGCACGGGGCGGCCCCGCTCCACGACGTCACGATGGGGAACAACGACGTCGCAGAGATCGGCGGCCAGGGGTACAACGCCGGCCCGGGCTGGGATGCCGTAACCGGCCTGGGGACGCCGAACGCGGCGGCTCTGCTTCCGGCGCTGTCCAAGAAGCACTAGCGGGAAGAGGCGGTCGCGGGAAAGGCCCGTTTCGGCGGGTCTTTCCCCCTTCGCGTGGACTTTGCGAGTTGCGCCCGCGGCGCATTTCTGGAAAGGTGCTCGGCTTCAGGGGCCTGTGCAAGCACATCAGAAGGGGGAATTCCAGCATGAGGTATCGCAAGCTCGGCTTGCTGCTCGGCCTGGTGTTCGTCGCGGTCGCTGTCGTGGGGACAGCGTCAGCCGCCAGTTCGAAGTCGAACATCCAGGTGATCAAGGACTCGCAGCTCAAGGCGCTCTACACGACGATCGGCGGCGGGGCTGCCCCGCAGGCAACGACCCGCACGATCGCGAACTGGTGGGGCTCCACGACGGATGGCCACGACGGGATCACGTACGGCTACAACATGGTCGGCTCCAATCCGAACACGTGTAGCGGCTCGTCGTGCAGCACGACGATCCAGGTCGACATCACGCCGATCAATGTGACCGTCGCAGGGGTGACGTTCAGCGGTCAGGACGTGCTTCCCGCGACGCTCGCCTCGCCTGAGTTCGCGACGAACGACTACGGCTCGACGCCCAATGCCACGATTGCGAGCTGCACGTATGACGCCGGACCGGCCGGCATCCTGGCCGGCTCGTCCTGCGGCGGCGCCGGCGGCACTCTCTCGGGCGGCGACGCGGGCAACCTACTCCAGCTCGAGGACGCGACGATGCGGGCGCAGTTCAACAAGACGGGCTCCAGCCCATACCACCTGACCCTGCATCCGAACGTCCTGCCCGCGGTGAACATCACCGTTCCGTCGAACCAGGGCACGCTGCTCCAGAGTGGCCGCGGCGTGGTCTTCGCGAGCGTCGACATCGGCTGGTGGTCGTCGCAGATCAAGAACCTCGAGACGCAGGCCGATCCGACGCACCTTCCGCTCTACCTCACGAACAACATCATGCTGTTCGAAGGCAAGGATCCGAACAACTGCTGCGTGATCGGCTACCACGGGACGATGCCGGTCGGTCTCGGACTCGGCAGCGGCAACACGAACGGCAACGCGAAGATCCAGACCTTCGCGTGGGCGTCGTGGGTGCAGCCTGGCATCTACGCGCGGCCGGACCACGGCACCGACTGGGCGTTGCAGGACATCCACGCCCTGTCGCACGAGATCAGCGAGTGGGCGGACGATCCGTTCGTCGACAACTGGGTCGAGCCGTGGCTGACGCCGACGGCGCCGCAGTACGGGTGCACGAACATCCTCGAGACCGGTGACCCAGTCGTGGGCATCGGCTTCGCGATGGGCACGAACACGTTCGAGCAAGGCCCGAACCCGAACGGGACGACCAGCACCGACGGGTACTACCACCCCGAGGACGAGGTTTTCCTGCCGTGGTTCATGCGCACGTCTCCGAACACGGTGTCGGAGGACGGTCGCTACACCCTCATGGGTGACCTCAACCCGTTCCCAGGGTTCCAGGCGCCGGCGACGGGCTGCTAGCACGCAACATC
>DATFSG010000333.1:0-5074 GCA_035262765.1 Gaiellaceae bacterium
CCGGAACGGCCGCCGCCGCTCGAGGGCGAGGAGCTCACCGAAGGCGGTCTGGGCATCGCGATCATCCGGACGATCGCCGACGAGTTCGAGCTCAACTCCCAGCCGGGCGTTCGCGGCTCGCGTCTGCGCTTCACGAAGCGCTTGCGCCAGCCGGCCTGACCGTTGTCCACAACGACAACGCCACGGCGTAAGCTCCTCGTCGTCTTCAACCGTGCGCCGGTCTCGTACGAGCGCGACCCTGAAGGGCGGCGCGTGGCGAAGCGTGGCGGCGGCGGGGTCGTCACGGCCCTCGGCGGCCTGCTCGCCCATCACGACGTCACTTGGGTGGCGAGCGCGATGACCGAGGAGGATCGCGTGGTTGCGGCCGAGCAGGAGGACTCGTTCGGCGAGGAGACGGCCGACGGCGCTTCGTATCGGCTGCGGCTCGTCGCGCACGATTCCCCTGCATATGAGCGCTTTTACAACTTGCTGGCGAACCCGACTCTCTGGTTCCTGCAGCACTACCTTTGGGGCCTGGGCTCCGCGCCCGACTTCGGGCCGGAGCTGCACGAGGCGTGGAGCGGTGGCTACGTGCCGGTCAACGAGGCGCTGGCTGCGGCGGCACTCGAGGAGCTCGCGCGCGAGCCCGACGCGGCCGTTCTCTTCCACGACTACCACCTGTACCTCGCGCCGCGCCTCGTGCGCGAAGCGCGACCCAGCGCGGTGACGTCGCATTTCGTCCACATCCCTTGGCCGGAGTCGGATTACTGGCACGCGCTACCGCCTGAGCTGCGGGTGGCCGTGCACGAGGGGCTGCTCGCGAACGATGTCGTCGGTTTTCACACCGAGCGCTGGCGGCGGGCGTTCCTGCTCTCGGCCGAGCGGCTGCTCGGCGCACGCGTCGACCTGGACGCCGGCACGGTCGAGCACAGCGGTCACACGACGCGGGTCGTCGCGCATCCGATCAGCATCGATCCGACCGAGTTCGACCGGCTGCGAGACGATCCCGCGGTGCTCGAACGTGAGGCGGCCATGGTCGCGCGGCGGCCCGAGCAGCTCGTCCTCCGTGTGGACCGGACGGATCCCTCGAAGAACATCGTGCGCGGCTTTCGCGCGTTTGCCCTGCTCCTCGAGCGCCATCCGGAGCTGCACGGGCGGGTCGGGATGGTCGCGCTGCTCGCTCCCTCGCGCCAGGACATTTCCGTCTATGCGGACTACGTCGGCGAGATCGAGAACGCGGTTCGGGAGGTGAACGAGCGCTTTGGCCGCGACGACTGGCAGCCGGTGGAGCTCGACGTCGCCGACGACTTCCTACGCTCGGTCGCGGGCTACAAGCAGTTCGACGTCCTGCTCGTCAACCCGGTCTTCGACGGGCTCAACCTCGTCGCCAAGGAGGCGTTCCTCGTCAACGAGCACGACGGCGTCCTCGTCCTGTCCGAGAACGCCGGCGTGCACGAAGAGATCGGGGAGTGGGCGCTGACGGTCAATCCCATGGACGTGTCAGGCCAGGCGGCTGCGCTCTACGAAGCGCTCACGCTCGAGCCCGCCGAGCGGCGGCGACGGGCCGACGCGATTCGCCAGCACGTCCGCGCCCACGGCATCCAGGAGTGGGTGGACGCACAGCTGGCCGACCTCGACGCCGTACGATCCGCCTGATGAACGACCTGTCCCATGTCGACGAGTCGGGCGCGGTCCGCATGGTCGACGTGGGCGGCAAGGAGCCCCTGCGCCGTCGCGCCGTCGCCCGGGCCGAGGTCCGGATGGCCGCCGCGACCGCGCGGATCCTGCGCGAGCTCCCGAAGGGCGACGCTCTCGCGACCGCCCAGGTCGCCGGGATCATGGCCGCCAAGCGCACGAGCGAGCTGATCCCGCTCTGCCATCCGCTGCCGCTCTCGCATGTCGAGGTGATGCTCGAGGTGGGCGAGGACTCGGTCGAGATCGTCGCAACAGCTGAGACCACGGCGCAGACAGGAGTTGAGATGGAGGCGCTTACGGCGGCCTCGGTCGCGGCGCTCACGGTCTACGACATGGCCAAGGCGGTCGACAAGGAGATGCGGATCGTGGACGTCGTCCTCATGGAGAAGACGAAGGAGCGGGGCGTCTGAAGGCCGCGGTGCTGACCGTGTCCGACGGAGTGGCGGCCGGGACGCGCGAGGACGGAAGCGGCGACGCCCTCGACGAGTTGCTGCGCGGTGAGGGCTACGACGTCGAACGGCGCATCGTTCCCGACGAGCGCGACGAGATTGCGGCGGCGATCCGGGAGCTCGCGGGCTCGGCGCGGCTCGTGCTCACCACCGGCGGCACCGGTCTCGCGCCGCGGGACGTCACGCCTGAGGCCACCCGTGACGTGCTCGAGCGCGAGGCTCCGGGCATTGCGCAGGCGCTGCGCGCAGACTCGATCGCGAAGACGCCGCACGGCCTCCTCTCGCGAGGCGCGGCCGGCGTGCTCGGCTCGACGCTCGTGGTCAACCTGCCTGGCTCGACCGGCGGCTGCCGCGACGGGTTCGCGGTTCTCCAGCCAGCGCTCGCGCACGCGCTCGAGCTGCTCGCCGACGCTCCCACCGCCCACGAGCAGACATGACCGCAACGTCCACTCCAGCGCCGCTCCCCGCGCGGTTCGCGCGGCTCGTCAAGATCGAGCACACGGTCTTTGCGCTGCCGTTCGCGTACGTCGGCGCGTTTCTCGCGGTCAATGCCCGGCCGAGCTGGCACGACCTCCTCTGGATCACGCTGGCGATGGTCGGCGCCCGCTCGCTCGCGATGGCGCTCAATCGCCTGATCGACGCAGGGATCGACGCGCGGAACCCGCGCACCGCGGGCCGGGAGATCCCGAGCGGCCAGCTCTCCGTCGCCCAGGTCGTCGTCTTCTGCCTGGCGTCGCTCGCGTTGTTCCTCGTCGCCGTCTGGCAGCTCGACCCGATCGTGCGTTGGCTCTGGCCGATCCCGGTCGTCGGCTTCGTCGTCTACCCGTACCTCAAGCGGGTCACCTGGCTCTGTCACTTCTGGCTCGGGGCCGTCGACGGCCTTGCGCCGGTCGGGGCCTGGGTCGCGATCACCGGGAAGCTGCCCTGGCAGTCCTGGATGCTCGGGGCTGCCGTCGCGTTCTGGGTCGCCGGCTTCGACTGCTTCTATGCGCTCTTCGACGAGGAGATCGACCGGCGGGAGGGGTTGCACTCGATCGTCACGCGCTTCGGTGTGCGCGGCGCGTTCGTCGGCGCCCGGCTTTCGCACGTGGCCACCATCGCGTTCCTCGTCGCAGCCGGGCTCGGACTGCCGATCGGCTTCCTTTACTGGCTCGGGGTCGCCGCCGTCGCACTGCTGCTCGCGTACGAGCACTCCCTCGTGCGCCCGGGCGACCTGCGCCGGCTCGACACGGCGTTCTTCACGATGAACGGCGTGATCAGCGTCGTCTTCGCGGTGTTCGTGATCCTCGACACGGTCAGCTGACTGCAACGGCCTATCCTGCGCACGTGCTCACGGCCCACCGGCTCGGCAAGCGCTACGGGGAGAAGCGCGTCCTGCGGAAGATCGACTTCGAGCTGCTGCGCGGCGGCTTTCTTGTCGTCACCGGCCCGAACGGCTCGGGGAAGACGACGCTGCTGCGGATCTGCGCCGGGCTCGCGCAGCCGACCGAGGGCACGATCGAACGGAGCGCGGCGCGTGCGCAGGTCGGTTACCTCGGCCACGAGCCGCTCGTCTACCGCGAGCTGACAGCGCTCGAGAACCTCGAGCTCTACGGGCGCCTCTATCGCATCCCCGAGCGGCGTGAGCGCATCGGGATGCTGCTCGAGCGCTTCGGGCTCTGGGAGGCGCGGCACGGGCGCGTTGCCTCGTACTCGCGCGGTATGACCCAGCGGCTCGCTCTTTGCCGTGTCCTGCTCCACGAGCCGCAGCTGCTGGTGCTCGACGAGCCGTACAGCGCGCTCGACGAGGCCGGCGCCGAGCTGCTCGACGCGCAGCTAGCCGAGCTTCGCGGGGAACGAACCTTCCTCGTCTCGACGCACGACCCGGCGCGCATCCGGCCGCTGGCGAGCGGCGGGCTGGCCCTCGCGTCATGAGCTACGTCCGCGACGTCGGCGCGCTGGCGCGCAAGGATCTCCTCCTCGAGCTGCGGGCCAGGGACACGTTGCCGGCGATGCTGCTCTTCGTCGCCGCGGTCTTCGTCGTCTTCCACTTCGCGCTGCCGGGGACGCCGAGCCGGCTCGAGACGAGCGGCCTGCTCTGGGTGGCAATCCTCTTCACGGCGCTGCTCGGCCTCGGGCGCGCGTTCGTGCCGGAACGCGAGCAGCGGACGTTCGACGGCCTCGTGCTCGCGCCGTGCGACCGGAGCGCGATCTGGGTCGCGAAGTCGCTCGCGACGCTCGCCTTCCTCGTGGCGGCGGAGCTCGTCGCGCTGCCGCTCTACGCGCTCTTCTTCCATCGCGTGACCGCCGCGACCGTGGCCGCGGTGCTCCTGGCCAATCTCGGGATCTGCGGGGTTGGGACCTTCCTCGGAGCGATGGCCGTGGCGACGCGGGCGCGCGACCTGCTGCTGCCGCTCCTCTTCCTGCCGCTCGCCATGCCGATCGTCGTGGGAGCCGTCGGCGCGAGCGTTGTCGCCTCTCCCGGCCGCTACCTCGGCTTCCTCGCGCTGTACGACCTTCTCTTCGCGGTCGTCTGCTGGGCCACGTTCGAGTATGTCGTCGCCGAGTAGCCCGGCTACTGCGACAATCCCTGCCGTGGGCCGTCTGCGCAGCATCCCTCTGCCCGCGCTCGCCGTGACGTCGCTCGTGCTCGTCACGACGGCGATCGCATTCGTCTTCTTCGTCGCTCCGAACGACGCCAACCAGGGCTTCTCGCAGCGGATCTTCTACTTCCACGTCTCGATCGCGTTCACGGCCTACGCGTGCTTCGTCTGCGGCGCGTGGCAGGCGCTTCGGCACCTTTGGAAGCGCGATCCGCGCGCCGACCTGGCGAGCTACGTCTGCATTCACCAGGGATTGATCTTTGGGACGCTCGTGCTCATCACCGGCTCGATCTGGGCCAAGATCGCCTGGGGCCACTGGTGGCTGTGGAGCGAGGACGAGCTCGTGCTCTTCCTCGTGCTCTACCTCTT
>DATFSG010000334.1:0-5172 GCA_035262765.1 Gaiellaceae bacterium
CGCCGGTCAGCCTGGTCGACCGCCGCTAGCAGGCGCCACCTTCAACCACTTCGGCGGCTTCCTTCGCGAGTCATGGCGGCTGCACGACTGGATGTGGGGCCGCATCGACGGAAGCCAGGGCCTCGTAGACAACCTGATCACGCGCGACCAGTTGATCCGACTCGCGCCGCCCGCAAACCCCGCCGCCTGCCGCGAGCTCGCCGGCAAGCTCGCCGCCCTCGTCATTCCCGACGACACGGCCCCCGACAAGGCGTACGCACCCAAGCTCGCGGCTGCCGCACTCGCCGAGTCCGGCACGCCGCCTGCGGGCGAAGCCGACGCCGCTTTTCAACGCGACGCCGCTGTCGCGGCGCTGACCGACAAGTACGCAACCGCGATCGATGCGATCACCGGGAAGGACGACCCGGCGAACCTCGCGAAGATCCGCTCCGACGTCGCACGGCGGTTCCGATTCACCATCGTCAGCGAAGAGGCCCCCGCCGTCGCCGATGCCTGCAGGAACGAGGGCACATCACCTCCGCCAGACGAGACGCTTCGGGCAGATCCCGCGCAGGCGCTCTTCGACCTCGCTTCCGACCGTCTCGGCAACAAGCCCGGCACCATGGAGCTCGTGGACGACGCGGAGCGCGCCGTCGCGAATGCTCTCTCGGCGTTCCATCACCCGACCACGAGCGCGATCGTCCGCACCGCAGAAAAGGTGACGGAGTTGGGAGAGAAGGCCGTCAACGTCGCCAGTGCTGCGAAGGACTACATCACCAGTCATCTCCACCTCTAGCAGCATGGATCCATGGATCTGGTAACCGTTGGTTGGGAGCAGCTCTCTGCCTCGGTGCAGGAAGCATTCGGCTGGGCGGTCGCCGTCGAGCTGCTCGAGGAGGAGCCCGCGTCGCAATCCTTCGAGGCGCCCCTCGAGTCGTTCGCAACACGAAACCCGTACAGGGTAGGCAGTCGCGGACTCGTCCTCGGCATGGCTCTCGCCGACGGGGATGGCGAAGTCGAGGCGCTACTTCGCTTCTGGAATGTCTCGCGCGACTCGCTCGCTGCGGCGTTACAGGGAGTGAGACCGGACGTCCGCATCGACCCCGAACCCTCAGCGCCGGCAAGCCTTGCAGATCTTCCGGCGTTGACGTCGAACGGCGAGGCGGTTCTTCGCGCCGCCACGGAGCTCTGGAGCGAGACCGACCCGAGCGGTCCTCTCGAGACCCGGCATCTCTTCGGAGGCATTCTCCGGAACCAGGACTCCAGGGCGTATCAGGCCCTGGCTCAGGTGTCCGAAGGAAACAGCGTCGACATCGGCGAGATCGGCGACTTCTACGTCAAGTTCTTGCAGTCGACGCCCCGCACGTCGTTCGGGGATTTCCTGGCGGCCCGCTATCCCGCCGCCGACCCGCCAGAAGGGGATCGGGTGGAGTGGATCACTGATTCGGCGGCGCGCGACGACCTCCTCAAGCGCCAGGCACTTGCGGACGTCCTCGCGACGAGGCTCCGCCGGATCAAAAGGGAGGCACCGAGCGAATCGTTCTTGATCCACGTCGACGGCCCGTGGGGCTCGGGGAAGAGCACGCTCCTCAAGTTCCTTGCCAAGGAGCTCGAAGACCCTGCGCCGTCCGAGCGCCCCTGGCTCGTCGTTCGCTATGACGCGTGGCGGCAGACGCGGGTCGGACCTCCGTGGTGGACGCTGCTCATCCGTCTTCGCGAGGCGCTCAGGGCAAAACTTCCCGGCCGGCACCGGGGGGTGCTCTTGCGGGTCACCGAGGCACGTCATCGGATACGGACGGCCGGGCTGCTCTACCTGTTCGTCGTCGCGGCCGCGGTCGTCCTGTTCGTCGTCATCGGGCCCGGCGGGGTCACGGCGTACATCACGGCCATCAGCGCCTTGATCGGTGGGGCGCTGGCGGTCGGCAGGTTCTTTCTGTGGGATTCGGCGCAGGGTGCGCGGGTCTACGAGAACCTGCAGACGAATCCGATGGAGAGTCTCACCGACCATTTCGCCTGGCTGATCACGCGCTCCCCGTATCCCGTCGTCTTCCTCATCGACGAACTCGATCGTTGCAGCGCCGAGCAGGTCGTCGATCTGCTCGACTCGATCCAGACGATCGTTCGCGATGCGCCGCGCCGACAACGCAAGCGGAACAAGAACAACGAGTGGACGGCGCCGTACTTCGTCATCGCTGCCGACGGAGCCTGGATCAGGCGAAGCTACGAGCTGGCCCACGAGAAGATGAGCGAGGCTGTCGCAGAGCCCGGTCGCCCGCTCGGCTATCTGTTCCTCGCGAAGATCTTCCAGCTCACGGTAAAGATGCCGGTGCTTACGCCCGAGCTCCAGTCTGCTTATCTGCACGCGCTACTGGTCGGAGAAGGGCCGAGCGAGGAGCAACGCGAGGGAACAGAGCAGGCACAGGCCGACGTGCGCAAGGCGATAGGAGAGGATCAGCTGCTCAAGGCTTACGGGGAAGCGCCGGAAGAGGTTCGCCCGGCGCTGGCTCCGCTCGTAGTGGAGCGCCTGAACGACGAGTCCGTGGAGCGCCAGACGGAGGAACACGTGCTCGACAAGTTCGGAGAGCTCCTCGAGCCCAACCCCCGCGCGATCAAGCGTGTGGTGATCGCCTACGGCATCGAACGCTCCGTGCGGACCCTCGAGGGAAACCTCGTCTCTCGGGACACCCTCGTCCTGTGGACGATCCTCAACACACGCTGGCCCGGCCTTGGCGAATTCCT
Source organism: Gaiellaceae bacterium (assembly GCA_035262765.1). Taxonomy (GTDB): domain Bacteria; phylum Actinomycetota; class Thermoleophilia; order Gaiellales; family Gaiellaceae; genus Palsa-739. The sequence goes on from DATFSG010000334.1 coordinate 2,719, forward strand.
CGCGGACCACCCCGAGGCGGTAGACAATCTCCGCGACGGAGGCGACCCCCCAGCCGACGTTCCGCCCGAACTCGTGCCGTTGTTCAAAGCAGACGCGGTGTCAAAAGTCGTGAAGTTCCCAGCGGGCGGCCCGCTTGATGCGGACCTTGTCGCCGCAGCGGCCGGAATCAGCCACGAGCAGCCGCGACGCCCGGTACGGACCGCCTGAGCACGAGCCGGCGAATCGCCAGCTGAGGACCTCGATCCTTCGATCGAGTCCGGCACGGACCGGGCTCTGGACCGAAGTTCGATCCGACGGCTCATTTCCAGCCGCCGCCGCCGCCGCGCATGGTCGCCGCCCTCCTCCGCCGGCTGAATGCCGTCGCCCACGCCCCGTCGCTGGAACACGACGGAACGAAGGCGCTGACGCCGCGCGAACGGCAGGTCGCGCGACTCGTCGTCGAGGGGCTCTCGAACAAGGAGATCGCGCGCCAGCTCTTCATCGAGGTGACGACCGTCAAGAACCACTCCACAACATGCTCCGTAAGCTCGACGTGTCCGGGCGGGGCCAGGCGGCCGCCTACCTCCAGGCCGAGAGAGAGGCGACCACGCGCACCCGCTGATCGCGCGTCGCAAAAGTGGTGCCGACACACCGAGGTGACAGGGCGGTGACCTGCGTTGACAGCTTTTTAGGCCGGATCTAGGGTCAGCAGGCACTTTCAGCGCAGGAGGGGATGTGGCCCGAACGAGCTCACCCCTGCGGCCCGACGCCGGCGCTCCGCGGCGTCACGACGACGCCTCCGAGGACGTCGTCCTACATCTGCTTGCGGGCTTCGGCGTCGAGGTCTCGGGGGAAGAGGTGTCGCTGCCCGGCAGCGCCCAGCGCGTCGTCGCGTTCGTCGCGCTGCACGAGCGGCCCGTGCTGCGAACCTACGTCGCCGGGACATTGTGGCTCGACAGTCCCGAGCCGCGTGCCGCCGGCAGCCTGCGCTCGGCACTCTGGCGCATCCACCGGCACACCCCCGAGCTGGTCCTCGCCGAGGCGGAGACGTTGCGACTCGGGCCGGAGGTTCGGGTCGACCTTCGCGAGGCCGAGACACGGGCGCGCACCGAGCTCTCCGGCGACTCGTCGGGATCCGAGCCCGACACGCTCACGCTCGACCTGCTGCCCGACTGGTACGACGACTGGGTGCTGATCGAGCGCGAGCGCTTCCGCCAGCTGCGGCTGCGCGCGCTCGAGTCGATGTGCACGCGACTCGCGGCCGCGGGCCGAGCCGACGAGGCGCTCGACGCGGGTCTGTTGGCACTCGCCGGGGAGCCGCTGCGCGAGAGCGCGCACCGGGCGCTCGTCTCGCTTCATCTGGCCGAGGGCAACGCCGCCGAGGCGCTGCGGCAGTTCTGGCTCTGCCGCAGGCTCCTGCACGACCAGCTGGGCGTCGAGCCATCGCCGCTGATGCTCGAGCTCATCGCGGGCCTTGACGCCCGGGACACATCCGGGTGACGATGGCCGCCTACGGTGGCGGCGCAATGAGGGCGAAAGACGAGCGAACAGGAGTGTTGGTGATCCGGGCCTGGACCGAGGAGGACGACCGGGTGCGCGCCCGCCTCACCGAGACGATCGACGCGGACGAGCCGGGGTGGGACGCGCGCGGCGCCGAGGGCGAGGAGGCGATCCTCGCCGCGGTCGCGGCCTGGCTCCGCGAGTTCTCGGAGCGTTGACGGAGCGGTGACGCGCGGCCGCTAGAGATCGGCCGTGCAGGACGGAAGCTTCGCCGCCCGCTTCGCGGTGGGCGCCCTCGCCACCTGGCGGGTCACGCATCTGCTCGTCGAGGAGGACGGCCCGGCCGACGCGGTCGTGCGGCTGCGTCAGCGAGCCGGTGACAGCTGGACCGGCCAGGCGATGGACTGCTTCTACTGCCTCAGCATCTGGACGGCCGCGCCGGTCGCCGCCGCCGTCGCCCGCGGCCCGCGCGAGCGCGTGTTGACCTGGCTCGCGCTCTCGGGCGCCGCCTGCCTGCTCGAGCAAGCGATCAACCCGAAGGGAGACCTCGATGTGTTGTGGGAGCAAGCGCAAGAAGACGCAACGCCGCAGTTCGACGACACCGACGCTCGGCTCTCCGGTGGGCCAGATCGTGCGCGCGAAGCGTCGACGCCGCGGTGACGGCCCGGTGACGCGAGGGCGTTAGCACTCGCCCACCCCGAAACCGAGAGGAGCGCCACGATGGCCAAGAGCCCCGCCGGTATCGCAGCAATCGACTGCTGCCCGCCGCTAGAGCCATGCGACGTCTGCGATTACCTCGACTTCACGTTCAGGCTGCCGTTCATCACGGGGAACGACCCCGCCGGACGGGTGAACCCCCCGATCGTGATCATCCTGCGCTTCAGGCTCACACGCTGCGCGGGGCCGCTCTCTCTCGGTGACATCGCCTACAGCATCACGTTGCTCCCGGGCGAGTCCGTGCGCCTCTTCACGAG
>DATFSG010000335.1:0-2480 GCA_035262765.1 Gaiellaceae bacterium
CGGCGCGCTTGCCACGGTCCTCGCGGTCCTCGTCGGCGTCTCGGCGGGCTACATCGGCGGGGCCACCGACGGGTTCCTCTCGCTGGTCACCGACGTGATTCTCGTCCTGCCGATCTTCCCGCTCATCATCGTGATCGCCGCGTACGAGAAGAACGCAGGGCTGCTGACGCTGATCGTCGTGCTCGGTGTGCTCGGCTGGTCGTACGGGGCCCGACAGGTGCGCTCGCAGACGTTGTCGCTGCGGAGGCGCGACTTCCTCGAGTCGGCCCGCGTGCGCGGGGAGCGGACCTCGTACGTGATCCTGCACGAGATCTTGCCGACGATGACGTCGCTCATCGTGGCGATCTTCCTTGGCTCGGCGATCTACGCCGTCCTCACCGCGGCTGGTCTGCAGTTCATCGGGCTGGGCGACCCGAACAGCCAGAGCTGGGGGACGATGCTGTACTGGGCGCAGAGCAACGACGCGCTGCTGGCGGGCATGCCGCTCTGGGCGATCGCGCCCGGGGTCTGCGTGGCTGCTCTCGGCGCCGCCTTCGCCTTGCTCAACTACGCATTCGACGAGATCAGCAGCCCGGCCCTGCGTGTCCGCAAGCTCGATCGCCGGCGGCTGCCGAGAATCGCGCCGGCACCGGAGCCTGCGGAGCCGGTCGACGCCGTCGACGGCACAGTGCTCAAGGTCGAGAACCTGACCGTGGCCTACGCGACCGACGCCGGCCCGGTCGTCGCGGTCGACCAGGTCGACCTCGAGCTCGCGCGTGGCGAGTTCCTCGCGATCGTCGGCGAGTCGGGGTGCGGAAAGTCGACGCTGCTGTACGCGATCGCGCGGCTGCTCGGCGCGCCGCTGGCCGGCGAGATCGTCGGCGGACGCGTCCTCTTCCAGGGCCGCGACCTCGTCCTGCTGGAGGAGAAGGAGCTCCGCGCTGTTCGCTGGCGCGACCTGTCCGTCGTGATGCAGAGCGCCATGAACGCGCTCAACCCGGTGCTCACCGTCGCCGAGCAGATGCGCGACGCCTGCGAGGCCCACTCGAAGATGTCGAAGAAGGAGATCGACGCGCGGTCGCGCGAGGTGCTGCGGCTTGTCTCCATCGACCCGGTGCACCTTCACAGCTATCCGCACCAGCTCTCGGGCGGGATGCGGCAGCGCGCGATGATCGCGATGGCGCTGCTCTTCACGCCCGACCTGATCATCATGGACGAGCCGACCTCGGCACTCGACGTCGTCGCGCAGCGCTCGCTGATGGTGCAGATCAAGGAGCTGCAGCAGGAGCTGGGGTTCGCGGTGATCTTCGTGACGCACGACATGTCGCTCGTCAGTCATTTCTCGGACCGGCTGCTGGTCATGTACGCCGGCCAGGTCGCGGAGCTGGCGAAGACGAGCGAGCTGTTCGACCGGCCGCTTCACCCCTACTCGCAGGGTCTGCTTGCGGCGTTCCCCTCGCTTCGCGGACCCAAGGTGCGGCTGCTCGGCATTCCCGGCTCACCGCCGAGCCTCGCGAATCCGCCGCAAGGCTGCCGGTTCGCGCCTCGCTGCCCGAGCGCGGAGCCGCGCTGCACCGCGGCCGAGGTGCCGCTCTTCTCCGTCGACGGGAGCCTCGTCCGCTGCGTCCTCCAGGAGGACGCCCGGTGACCGAGACGCTGCTCCGCACCGAGGGGCTGACCCGCCACTTCCAGGTGGGCAAGCTCATGTCCCGGCAGACCCTGCACGCCGTCGACGGCGTCGACCTGACCATCGGGCACAGCGAGATCGTCGCTCTGGTGGGCGAGAGCGGCAGCGGCAAGAGCACGATCGCCCGGCTCCTTGCTCTCGTCTACAAGCCCACGCGCGGCGAGATCTGGTTCGAGGGGCTGCCGCTCAGCCGCCTGCGGGGACGAGGAAAGCGGCTCGCGTACTGCGCAGCGGTACCGATGGTGTTCCAGGATCCGTACAGCTCGCTCAACCCCGCGTATCGGGTCTCGCACGGGATCCTGCGCGGGATGAAGCTCCACCGCGGCGATCTCTCTGCCGCGCAACGGCGAGCGGAGCTGAACCGCGTGCTCGAGGCGGTCGGGCTCGTGCCGGCGGCGGATACGCGCAACCGCTTTCCCTTCGAGCTGAGCGGTGGCCAGCGCCAGCGGGTCGGTTTCGCCCAGGCACTCGCGCTGCGGCCGAAGCTCATCGTCGCCGACGAGCCGGTCTCGATGCTCGACGTCTCGATCCGCGTCGGTGTTCTCAATCTCATGGGCGAGCTGCGTGAGCAGGAAGGCGTCTCGTTCCTCTACATCACGCACGACGTCGCGAGCGCGCGCTATCTCGCCGACCGCGTTCTAGTCATGTATGCCGGTCACCTCGTCGAAGAAGGCTTGACGGAAGACGTGCTGCAGCACCCCAAGCATCCGTACACCCAGCTGCTCGTGTCCGCCGTTCCCGATCCTCGCGCCGAGCTGCGCCTCGCGGACGCGCGCGACGTGGGCGAGCCGCCGAAGGTTGTGAACCCGAAGCC
>DATFSG010000336.1:0-3086 GCA_035262765.1 Gaiellaceae bacterium
GCGACCTGCTCGAAGGCGAGCGCGTCCTCGCGGCTCATCTGGCTGCGCCAGTCGCGTAGGCCCGGCGTCGGCGGCTGGGCAAGGTTGCGGTGCTCGGGCATGTGTGCCGTGTCGCTTGGCTTCGTGTGGTCGAGCATCCCCGGCTCCCAGGTCAGCGAGGCGTGCTCGCAGACGAGCCGCAGATTCTGCTCCGGCTCCGCGACGAGATCTTCGTAGCGGAGCTCGAGGTAGCGGCTGCCCGAGTGTCGGCCGAGCTTCCGCGCCGCGAGGATCTCCGTCCGCCACCGAGCCGCGAACTGGGGGACAGTGCGGGGCAGCGCCCAGGTCTTGCCCGAGAAGCCCTCCGGCAGCTCGAGGAAGGAGAGCGCCGCGTCGCGGCCGTCGCGCACGAGATGCACCCAGATCGCGTCCGGGAACAGCCGCTCGAGCAGCGGCAGCTGCTGCATGTACAGAGGCGTCTTGTCGCCCCAGCGCGGCTTGCCCTGCCGCTCCGCATAGGTCTCGAAGATCGCCGCGATCGCCTCGCTCGTCGTCATCCCCTCGCGCAGGCGCGGGCGGACGTCGTCGGGCGTGATCCCCCAGTCGTAGAGCGTCCGCAGGCGCCCGAGGTCGTCGAGGAACGCGTCGAGCTTGATGTGGCGTCCGTGCCGGTGCGCGAGTTGCGGGACGAAGAACGTCTCGTACGGGATCGCGAGCTCGCTGCTCCGGTCGAGCATCACGCGTAGGAGCGTCGTGCCCGAGCGGCCGACGCCGAGGACGATCACGGGCTGAGCCATCGCCCGAGCCTAGAGGACGAGCTCCGCCAAGGTCTGCAGGGCCTCCGGCTGAGTCGTGCCGAGGACGAGCGTCGTGACCGGCGTCTCGCGCCACGCCTCGAGGCGCTCCGCGATCCGCTCCTTCGGCCCGATCAGCGAGACGGCGTCGACGAGCTCGTCGGGCACCGCGGCGATCGCCTCCCGCTGCTTGCCGCCGAGGTAGAGCTCCTGGATCCGCTCGGCTTCCTCCTCCCAGCCGTAGCGGCGGACGAGCGAGTTGTAGAAGTTGCGGCCCTTCGCGCCCATGCCGCCGACGTAGAGCGCGACGTACGGCCGGAGCGCGTCGAGGAGCGCCGGCACGTCGTCGCCGACGAAGACGCTCGCGGTCGCTGCGATCTCGAAGTTCGGCGGCGCGGCGGCGAGACTCGGCCCGAAGGCGGCGTCGAAGTGCTCGGGCGCGACGAAGATCGGGAGCCAGCCGTCGGCGATCTCGGCCGCGAGCGCGACGTTCTTCGGCCCGAGCGCCGCGAGGTAGATCGGGATCTCGGCGCGCAGCGGCCGCAGCATCAGCTTCAACGGCTTGCCGAGCCCTGTCGCGCCGGGTCCGTCCCAGGGGATCGTGTAGTGCTCGCCGTCGTGCTCGACGACATCGCGCCGCAGCGCCGCGCGGACAATCTCCACGTACTCGCGCGTCTTGCCGAGCGGCTTGCCCCACGGCTGCCCGTGCCAGCCCTCGACCACCTGCGGGCCCGACGTGCCGAGCCCGAGCAGGAAGCGGCCGTTGGAAAGGAGGTCGAGCGTCGCCGCCGTCATCGCGGCGTTTGCCGGCGTGCGGCCTGGGATCTGCATGATCGCCGACCCGAGCTTGATCTTCTCGGTCTTTGCCGCGAGCCAGCCGAGGACGCTGACCGCGTCGGTGCCCCAGGCTTCCGCGACCCAGACGGAGTCGAAGCCGAGCCCTTCCGCCTGCTCCACGAGCGGGAACAGGTCGGCGGGATTCGTGCCGGGCGGCGCATAGCCGAGGCTGAGACCCAGCTTCACGCGGCGATCCTACGATGCGTCGGTGAGCGACTGGGAGTGGAACCCGGACACGTACCTCTCGGAGATGGCTGCCGAGATTCCCGGCTACGAGGAGCTGCAGGACGCGGTCGTGACGGCGACTGCGGATCTGCGCGCGGCGCGCGTGCTCGAGCTCGGCACCGGCACCGGCGAGACCGCGCTCCGCGTGCGGGCGAATCATCCCGGGGCCGAGTGGGTCGGCATCGACGCGAGCGAACCGATGCTCGGGCGGGCGCGCAAGCGGCTGCCGGGCGCCGACCTGCGGCTCGGGCGGCTCGAGGACGAGCTCCCGCCGGGGCCGTTCGACCTCGTCGTCTCGGCGCTTGCGGTCCATCACCTCGACGGCGCGGGGAAGCGAGACCTGTTCTCGCGCATCGCCGGCGTGCTGCGCCCGGGCGGCGTCTTTGTCCTCGGCGACGTGGTCGTGCCCGCGGCCGGCGAGCACGGCCCGATCTACATCGACTGGGTGATGGACGTGCCCGACAGCGTCGACGATCAGCTCGCGTGGCTCCGCGCCGCAGGCTTCGAGGCCGAAGCCTCGTCCGTCCGGGTTGACCTCGCAGTTTTCCGCGCTACGCTCAACGCCCGGTGACGCACCCCGAGCTCGCAGCCGAGCAGGCCTACGTCGACCACGCCTACGACCAGCTCGACCGCATGCGGTCGACGGTCGCGCGTACCCAGGAGGCGATGGCGACCGAGTGGGCCGCGCTGAACATGGAAGCGTGGGCGAAGCGGCGCATGCGCACCTTCGAGGACGCCGAGCGCGGCCTCGTGTTCGGGCGGCTGACGCTCGACGGGACGCCGCGGCCGCTCTACGTCGGCCGCCGCTGGGTGCATGACGACCAGCATGAGTCGCTCGTTGTCAACTGGCAGGCGCCCGCCGCGCGGCCCTTCTACACGGCGACCCCGCAGGAGCCGCACGGCGTCCAGCAGCGGCGCCGCTTCCGCGCCGAAGGGCGACGACTCCTCGACATCTCCGACGAGTCGATGGACGGGAGCGCGGTCGAGGGAGCGGCCGTTTCCGACTTCCTGCTCGAGGAGCTCGAGCGCCGGCGCGACGTGCGGATGCGCGACATTGTCGCGACCATCCAGTCGGATCAGTACCGGCTGATCACGGCCGAGCCCGAGGGAGCGCTCGTCGTGCAGGGCGGTCCGGGCACCGGCAAGACCGCCGTCGGTCTGCATCGCGCGTCCTGGCTTCTCTACACGCATCGCGAGAAGCTGCGGCGCGTGCTCGTCGTCGGGCCGAACCCGACGTTCATGGACTACGTC
>DATFSG010000337.1:0-7475 GCA_035262765.1 Gaiellaceae bacterium
GAGCTCGAAGTACGCCTCGCCCTGGCGGCGCCGTTCGATCTCCAATCTGTCCGGCAGCTCCGCCAGCGCGCGATCGAGATCTCCCACGCGCAGGGCGACATGCTCGAGCGCGCCTCGTTCGCGCGGCGCGTCGGCGGCGAAGAGCGTCAGCTTCCCACGCCGAGCGTCCGCGCCGACGAGCGTGAATGCATCCGTCCGGTCGACGACGTGCATCCCGAGATGCGCGATCGCAAAGCCTGCGATGGCGTCGCGATCGGCGACCCAGTATGCGACATGATCGAGAGTCTGCGGATTCACGGCGAGCGCTCTCTACCCCCTGCGGCGATGCTTAGTCGATCGGTTCGTTCTGGACGTTGTTCTCGGTCGCGTACTTGTCGGTGAGCTGGTTGACGACGTCCATCCCCTTGTCGTACGCGTAGTTGATCTCGACGAACGCGTTCCACTTGTCGGGCAGTGCGTCCTCGGGGAAGATCGCCTCGACCGGGCACTCCGGCTCGCAGGCCCCGCAGTCGATGCACTCCTCGGGATCGATCACGAGTATCCGCTCGGCCTGGTGGATGCAGTCGACAGGGCAGACGTCCACGCAGGACAGGTCTTTGATGTCGATGCAGGGCTCGGCGATGATGTACGTCACAGCGCCCTACTGTAGATAGCCGTCGCGAGCGGCTGCGCAGCCAACCGTCAGGGATCGACGGCGCCGGTGAGCTCCGTGACGACCGTGCCGAGCTGGTCGCCGAGCGCCGATTTCGCGAGCACCTGGTCGAAGCCGGCGGCATGCGCGGCGCGCAGCCCGGAGGTGTCGGTGTGGTTCGTGAAGCCGACGATCGGGATGTCCGGGTACGTGTCCGCGACCTCCTCGGCGTCGACGCGCGACACGTCCGCAAGAACGAGCTCGGGGTCCTCCGTGTGGTCGGCTGTGATGAGACGATGATCGGGCAGGAGCGCATCGAGCTTCCCCCGCATGAACAGATCGACCCCACACAGCAGGATCGTCGCCACGGCGGAAGGTTAAAGCGTGATGGAGGCTGCGTTCAAGCGTGGACTGGAGGAAATTCGCGCCGGCCGCTATTTCGAGGCCCACGAGGAGCTCGAAGAGGCATGGCGAGCTGCTGCTGCGGAGGAGCGCGATTTCTTCCAGGGGCTCGTCCACGTGGCGGTCGCGTGGTTCCAGGCCGGACGCAGCCGCCCGGTCGCAACGGGTCGGCAGCTCGAAAAGGCGGCGCGGCGGCTGGGGCCGTTCGCTCCCGCGCACCGCGGGGTCGACGTCGCAGACGTGCTCGCGCAGGTGGAGGCGGCGCGGCAGCGCGTCGCCGCGGGCTCGCTCGACCTCGATCCGCCGCGGGTCTAGGGCTTCGAGAGGCCGAGGTCGATCAGCGCGCGGTTGACCCCGACCTGGAGCCACCACTCGCGGTGGAAGAAGAGAAGCAGACCGAGTGCCACGAGCACGATCCCGCTGCCGACCTGGATCAGGTGGTAGCGGTCACGGAGCCAACGGAACGCTCCCATCGCGCGGGCGAAGGCGAGGCCGGCGACGAGGAAGGCCGCACCGAGCCCGAGCGCGTACGCGGCGAGCAGGACGGTTCCCTTCAGCACCGTGCCGCTCGTGCTGGCGAGCACGAGCACGGCGCCGAGGACGCTGCCGATGCACGGCGCCGCGCACACGGCGAACGCTCCGCCGAGCAATGCACCCGAGCCGCGTCGCCGCGCACCGGAGATCAGCCCCGGCGCCAGCACGCGCTCGGGCACGGGCAGCAACCCCATGAACGCAAGTCCGAGCACGACGAGGATGAAGCCCGCGACCTGCGTGCGAGCCGAGGCGGAGAGAACGCTGCCGACCGCCGCGGCGCCGGCTCCGAGCACGACGAAGACGACGGTGAAACCGAGGATGAACGGGATGCTCGCGACGACCACGCGCCGGGTCGTCCCGCGCTGACCGAGCTGCCCGGCCTCGACGCTCGACAGCGCCGCCAGGTAGCCGGGAACGAGTGGGAGCACGCATGGCAGGACGACCGAGGCGAAGCCCGCGACGAACGAGATGCCGAGCCGTCCACCCATCAGTCGTAGCGTGCCAGCAGATCGTCGAGGCGACGCTCGGTCTCCTCGTCGAGCCCGGAGCCCGTCGGCTCGTCAGGTTCCTCGGGCTCCTTGCGCCGGCTCCAGCGCCAGACGCCGAACGCGAGGACGAGTGCTCCCGCCAGCACGCCTGCGATCGGCAGCCACCACGCGAGCAGGTCGAAGCCCTTGTGCGACGGCGCGGCGAGGATCGCCTGGCCGTAGTTGGCGACGAGCGCCGACTCGATGTGCTGGGTCGTCCAGCACGCGGCGATCTTCTTCGCGATAAACCCCTTGATCTGCACCGCCGCCTGCGAGTCGGACATGTCGAGCGTCGTGTGGCAGGTCGGGCACATCACCTGGCCCTGGAGGTAGTTCATGGAGGCACGCGGATGAACGCAGGCCGCGGCCGGAGCCGCGAAGACGAGCGCAGCTGCCGCCACCGCGGCGAAGCGCAGCATCACGCCGTGGCCTTCGCGACTGCGCTCTGGAACTCGGTGGCGAAGCCGGGATCCGTGATCGGCCCGCGGAGGTGCGCGACCACGCGCCCCCGCCGGTTGAGGACGTAGGTCTCGGGCACCTGGGAAATCCCGTAGAGGCTGGTCACGTTCCCCGAGCCATCCTCGAGCATCGGGAACGTCAGCGCATGCGCGCTTACGAAGCGCCGCGCGTCGGAGCTGAGGTCGTGGTAGTCGACGCCGAGGAAGACGACGCCGCGCCCGCGGTCGCTCGTCCAGTCACGCTCGAGCACTTTGGCCTCGCCCTTGCACGGTTCGCACCATGACGCCCAGAAGTTCAGTACGACCGGCTTCCCCCGGTACGAGTCGAGCGAGACCGAGCCGGGGCCGTCGAGGCGACGCAGCGTGAACGCGGGAGCCACCGACCCGATGCCCGGAGGGTGCCGCTGGTGGACGACCGACCAGACGAGCAGCGCAAGGAGGCCGGCGACCAGCGCGAACGCGAGCACCTGGGCCGTGGTCTTGAGCCGACCCGTCACGCTCGCGCCGCCTTCAGCTCTCGCTCGAACTGCCGGCTGTAGCCCTTGTCGCTGATCGGCCCGAGCACGGGGTCGCCGACGATGCGGCCGTGGGGATTCAGCACGTACGTGACCGGCAGGCCCGGCAGGTCGTACTGGTTCGTGGCGATCCCGGCGTTCGGGTCGAAGACAATGGGATAGGTGATGCCGTGAGCTTGCACGAAACGGCGTCCGTCACCGGCCGCATCCGGCCCTGTGTCCACCCCGAGGATCACCAGATCGTCGCTCCGATCCTGCTTCCAGAGGTGCTCGAGCACGGGCGCCTCTCGCTTGCACGGAGCGCACCAGGAGGCGAAGAAGTTGAGCACCACCGTCTTCCCGCGGAACGATCTGAGCGAGAGGTCGCCGTCGCCCGCCAGGCGGTGGAGCGAAAAGGCGGGAGCGGGCGCGCCGACCTTGGGCGGCGGAGTCTGATGAGTCAGCTTCCACACGAGCAGCGACGCGAGGATCCCCACGCCCATCATGGCGAGCGCCTGTCCCCCGAGCTTGAGCGGGCCTGGCACGGCCCCGCTAGGCCGAGATGATGAACACAGGCGTCCCGACCTTCACGCGGTTGTACAGCCACTCCGCGGAGGGAACCTGCATCCGGATGCAGCCATGTGACTCCGAGTGGCCGATCGACCACGGCTCGTCGGTGCCGTGGATCCCGACGCCCGGCGCGCTCAGCCCCATCCAGCGCGTGCCTAGCGGGTTGCCGGGACCCGGCGGAACGGGCTTGGCGCCCGCGGCCCACGAGTCCTGCGTCGGCGGGAACCACCACGGGTTCTTCTGCTTGACGACGATCTGGAAGTGGCCGAGCGGCGTCGGCCACGCGGCCTGCCCGGTGGCCACCGGGAAGACGCGGACGAGGTGCGTCCCGTTGTAAAGGAAAAGGCGGTTGATGCCCCGGTGGATCACGATCACCGGCTCGGACTTCGCCGCGGTGGCGGCGAGCGTCTTGACCGGAGCGACGATCACGGTGCGCGTGCCCGCGACGATCGAGTGCTCGATCATCATCCGCGTCGGCAACTTGCGGAGAGAGCGGCCCGGATGCGAGTGGGTGAAGAACGGCCGGTTGTGCCGCAGGAGCAGCGTTCCGTCGACCGGCGCGCGATACGTCTTCTTCGCCAGTTTCTGCACCCACTTGATGACGCGCTTCGTGGCGAACGTCGGAGTGAGCGGGACGACAGTGTCCGCCGGAGCGACGAGCGCAGCCTGCACTGCCGGGGCAAGGTGCAGCGACGTCCAGAACCGGTGCGGCGAGACCGAGACGCCGTAGTGCCCGACCTTCACGGCGATGGCAGCGAGGTACGCCTGCTCGACCGCAGCCGTCGCCTGGTCCGCGGTCAGCCCGCTGACGTCGACCGAGCCGATCTGCACGTCGGTCGCGATCACCGTGGGCGGCGGGTCGGCCAGAGCGTGGCTCGACCCGACGCCAAGGGCGCAGACGACGAGGCAGATGATGAAGCCGGCGCGCTTGGCCACGGACGGTTGGATTCTAGCTTTCGAGCGGTATGCCTCCGTCAGTTCGGCGGATCACCACGACCGCCAGATCGTCGGAGAGATCACCGCCGGCGAACTCGCGTGCGTCCTCGGCGACCGCGGTGGCGAGCGAGCGCGCCGGCGCCTCATGCTGCGCTGCGAGAAGCGCGTCGAGCCGGTCGTCCCCGTAGAGCTCGCCGTGCCGGCGGGCCTCGACGACACCGTCCGTGTAGAGGACGAGCGACGCACCGGCCGGGAGGTCCGCGTGCGACTCCACGTACTCCTGCCCGCCGTCGATCCCGAGCACCAGGCCGTGCGCCTCGAGCGGGCGCGTCGATCCGTCGGGGAGGACGATTCGCGGGGCGGGGTGCCCGGCGCTCGCACCCGCGACCCGGCCGCTGCGGCCGTCCACGACCACGTAGCTCATGCTGATGAACTTGCCGGGACCGATCTCGCTGCAGATCACCTCGTTCGCGGACGCGAGGAAGTCGGCCGGCTCGGGATGCTCGCGCGCGAGCGAGCGGAAGACGAACTTCGCCATCGCCATGTCCGCCGTCGCGTCGACGCCGTGTCCCGTCACGTCCCCGAGCACGACAGCGAGGCGGCCGTCCTCGAGCGCCAGGAAGTCGTAGACGTCGCCGCCGACGTCCACTCGAGCCGAGGGCTCGTAGACCTCGCCGACCTCCAAACCCTCGACCACCGGGCGCGACCGCGGCAGCAGGGAGCGCTGCATCGTGTCGGCGAACTGCTTCTGCTGCTGGTAGAGGCGGGCGTTGTCGATCGCGAGAGCGGCCTGTCCCGCGAGCGCGGTCGCCGCCTCGACCGTCTCCTGCGAGAGTGGGCTGCCGGGGCGGAAGGAGTAGACGCCAAGCGCGGCGACGACCTCCGTCGGCAGCGCAACGGGGACGACGGCTCCCGTCCAGCCCTTCTCGAGGAACGGGACGAGCGCCGGCAGGAACTGCTCGCCGCTACCGGCGCCGAGCCGGAAGGAGCGCCGCTCGCGGAAGAGCCGCTGCACATTCCGCTGACCGAACGGGACGGGCGAGGTAAGGATCGTGCGCACCGGGTCGGCGAACGGCGCCTCGTGGATGTGGACCGCGCGCGGCACGAGCTGTTCGCGCCGCTCGTCGGGCATGCGCACGACGGCCGCGTCGATGTCGAGCACCTCGACGACGGTGCGTGCGAGCGCGTCGAGCGTCTCGTCGAGCCGCAGGCTCTGCGCGAAAGAGCGGGACACCTCGTACAGCGCGCGCACCCGGCTCGCCGCGGCGCGCTCGGCGGCGAGCGCCGCTTCGCGCTCCTTCCCGAGGCGAGTCGCCTGCTCGTGGAGCTGCGCGTTCTGGACAGCAACCGCGAGCTGACCCGCAAGCGCGGCCAGGAGCGCCGTCTCGTGCTCGCCCGCCGCGGGCCGGCCCGCTGGGTACGCCGCGAGCAGCCCGACGACGTCGCCGCGCGCCGTGAGCGGGACGGCGAGCGCCGAGCCGATCCCGGTCTCCCTGGCCGCCGCGGCGGCCGCCTCGAGCCGCGGGTCCCTCGTCACGTCCACGACCTCGAGCACTGTTCGCTCGCGCGACGGGCCGAGCGCGACGTCGAGCAACCGGTCGGCCACGCGCGCGTGCGGGCCGGCGAGGCCGCGGCTCGCCGCCGCTTCCAGCTCTCCTTCGCCCGTGCCGCGGAGGTAGATGGCCACCCGCTCCACGTCGAGTAGCTCGGCGACCCGCTCGACGGCCGTCTCGAGGGTGTGCGAGACGGAGAGCTCGGCGGTCGCCTGCACGATCACCTCGAGCAGCGCCCGCGTGCGCTCGAGCTCGAGCGCGAGCTGGCGCGCCTGTTCGCCGGTGCGCAACGCATGGGCGGCGCGGACGCCGAACGTCGCGAGCCGTGTGAGCTGCTCCGCCTCCGGCTCCTCGCCCGCTGGATGGAACAGCTGCAAGACGCCGAGCGGCGGCCGTCCCAGCGGCAATGTGGTCGAGACCGCGCACTCCTGCGGCAGTCCGGCGGCGTGCGCGCTGACCGGTCCGGGCTCGGCGAGCGTCCGCTCGGCCACCTCACGCGCCGCTCCGAGATCGGCGGCGTCATCGATGCCCCACGAGGCGGCGGGCGCGAGGCCGTCTTCGCGACTCTTCCAGAGGACGGCGGCCGACGCGCCGGCGACGCCGGCGGCGAGCCGAACGACCTCGGCCGCGGCGTCCTCCTCCTGCAGCGCGACCGCGAGTGCCTCACCGGCAAGCTCGAGCGCGGGCCGCGTGAGCGAAGACGCGTCTCCGGCGGCCGCGAAGGCGCGCAAGACGAGCGCAGCCTGCGCCGCGCACAGCTCGGCGGCGAGTCGCTGCTCTTGGCCGAACGGCTCCCCGGCACGGAACAGCTCGACCGAGACGGCGCAGCCGTCGGCCCGGGCGGGCGCAAGGTACAGGCACGTCGCGCCCGTGCGCTCGGCGATCCTGCGCACGGCGGCGGGCGCGCGGGCGAGATCGTCGACCGGCGCCGGCGGAAGCTCCGCCGCCGGCAGCACGGTGCCGTACAGCTCGGCCGCGCGCGCCCGCGGCGCTGCGACGGCAACAGCCTCGAGCCGCTCGCCGCCGTCCTCGAGTGCCCGGACGAGCGCGATCTCGGCTCCCGAGACCGTCTGCGCGCCGTCTGCCAGCGCCCGCAACGCCTCGGACGCGGTCGCGGACCCTGCGGCGGCTGTGACCGCCCGCACGAGCGCGGCAAGCGACGGAGCGCCGAGCCGCACCTCCCTCGAGTCGAGGAGACTGGTCACGCCCGAAAGTATTCCGGCTGGAGCGCTCTAGTCCGCGAACCGCGGAGGCCGGCTCTCCCAGGCGCTTCCGCCGCACATCGGGCACGGCGGCAACGCACGCTGCACGACCGCTCCGTAGCCGCAGTCGCTGCAGCGGTACTCGCCCGTGGCACTGGTTCCCGTGAC